>JBBFMJ010000123.1:0-5928 GCA_037478515.1 Thermoanaerobaculia bacterium | reverse complement strand
TTCCTTTACAACTCATGGATTTTTGCCTTCCGTTTTAAGTGGCCTTTTGGGGACTATACTTCTTCTGAAAAAAGGAATAATAAGTCATAAGGATATGGGTAATATTCTCTATTCCCATCTGGGAATTTTTGCAGACCCAGAGACCAGTCCCCGCCTTTATGCCCTCCTCTCTTCTCTGGACTTTTTTACGCTCTGGTCTTTGGGGCTTATGGTTTATGGCTTTTCCATACTTTCAGAGAAAAAAATAAAGACCTCCGCCTCCATAATTGTGACACTCTGGTTGGTTTATCTGGCTTTAAAAATCTTTTTTGCAGGGTTGGGAAAATGAAAAAAATTTTAATTATTTTATTTGTTCTGGTCTTGGCTTTGATAATCCTTTTTTCCTTAAAATCCAATTCAAAAAATGTAAAGGAAGTTTATCTGGAGCCATTAAAAAAGCAAAATATTATGGAAATAATCAGTGCCTCTGGTGAAATTCAGCCAAAGGTAAAGGTAAACATTCAATCCGATGTAATTGGAAGGATTGAGAAACTTTATTTTAAGGAAGGGGATTTTGTAAAAAAAGGACAGAAGCTGGTGGAACTGGAAAAGGACACCTATCTCTTCCAAAGGGATCAGGCAAAGGCGGCCATTGCTTCTGCCCTGGCTTCCCTTAAAGTTTCAGAGGCACAGCTGGAAGAGGCAGAAGCACAAAAGAAAAGAATGGAAGCCCTTCTTCAGGAAAATCTGGTTTCCAAGGAAGTTTACGATCAGGTTCAAGCCAATTATAAAAGTGCCCTTGCCAGATTTGAAGCTTCAAAAGAAGAAATAAACCGACTTGAAAAATATTTAAAAGAAGCAGAAGATAAACTTAAAAAGACCACAATTTTAAGCCCTATAGATGGAAAAGTGGTGGAACTGATCCTTAAAGAGGGGGAAGTGGTTATATCAGGCACTCCAAATATACCCGGCTCCACCATTGCCATAGTGGCAGACCTTTCGGATATCCTGGCTGAAGTGGATGTAGTGGAATCAGAAATTGCAAAGGTCTCTCTGGGTCAGAATGCCAAGGTTATAGTGGATGCCTTTCCTCAGAAAGAACTGGATGGGGTTGTGGAAGAGATAGGAGAATCTGCCTTTAAAAAGGTGGATGTAAATTATTTCAAAGTAAAAATAAAAATTAAAAGTGATTTCTCAGAACTCAAACCAGGGATGACCTCCAAGGCAAAAATCTTTGTTGAGGAAAAAAAGGATGTCCTGGCTGTTCCTTCCCAGGCAATCCAGGAAAAAAAAGGGGAAAAATTTATTTTTATAAGCGAAAAGGGAAAAGCAAAAAAGGTTAAAGTGGAAACCGGGATCTCGGATCAGATAAATACAGAAATTTCTGCAGATATAAAAGAAGGAACTCTCGTGGTAACCGGACCTGTTAGGGTCCTCAAAGAACTTGAAGAAAATATGCCCATCAAAGAAAAAAAGGAAGATTATGGAAGCTGAAATAATTTTAATGGAAGAGGTCCATAAAGTTTACAGGACTGGCTCCACAGAAGTAAATGCCTTAGATGGAATAAATTTAAAGGTCTGTGAGGGTGAATTCCTTGCCATTATGGGACCCTCCGGTTCTGGAAAATCAACCCTTATGAATATTATTGGTTGTCTGGATGTTCCTACTTCTGGAAAATATTTTTTAAAGGGTAAGGAAATTGAAAAAATGGGGGATGAAGAACTGGCATATATCAGAAATAGAGAAATTGGCTTTGTTTTTCAAAACTTCAACCTGCTTTCCAGAACAGATGCTCTCTCCAATGTAGAATTGCCCTTAATCTATGCAAAAATTCCAAAAAAAGAAAGGAGAGAAAGAGCTTTTGAAGCACTTAAAAAAGTTGGAATTGAGGGAAGGGCAAAGCATATGCCTTCAGAACTTTCAGGTGGAGAACAGCAAAGGGTTGCCATTGCCAGGGCACTTGTTACAAATCCATCAATTATACTTGCAGATGAACCCACGGGCAATCTTGACACAAAATCCTCTGAAGATATAATGGCTATTTTTGATAAATTAAATTCTGAAGGAAATACCATAATACTGGTCACCCATGAACCAGACATAGCAAAACATGCAAAACGCTTGGTTCGCCTCAGAGATGGGAAAATAATTGAGGATAAACTGCAATGATTTTTTTTGAAAATTTCAAAATTGCTTTAAAGGCAATTTTTTCAAACAAAATGAGGTCAATCCTTACGACCATTGGGATAATAATTGGTGTGGGGGCAGTGGTTGGGGTTGTGGCAATAGTGCAGGGGCTTTCCCATATGATTTCCCAGGAATTGCAGGGAGTAGGTGCCACTTATATAATTGTATTTCCAGAACACGATCCAAACAACCCTGAATTTTCTGGAAAAGATATAAGAATTACTATGGAAGATGCCAGGGAAATTGAAAAGTATGCCTCTGCTGTGGAGTATCTGACCCCTATTATATGGCGAGCAGGTTATATCCATTCTCAGGGAAGGAAGTGGAGTGGTTTTTATATTGGAGTGAACGAAAATTACCCTTACATTGTAAATCATTATGTGGAAAAGGGAAGGTTCATCACAAAAGAAGACATTGAAGGAAGAAAAAAGGTGGCAGTTATAGGAAGGACTCTGGTGAAGGAGTTGAAACTTTCGCCAGACCCCATTGGGAAGGAAGTGGTGGTTCAGGGTAATCCTTTAACTGTGGTTGGAGTTATGGAAAAGAAAGGGCAGATGTTTGGAAATGATCAAGACAGTGTCCTTATACTTCCTTATACCACTGCACAGGTAATCTTTGGAGAAATCTCTTCCAGGCAGATGCGTCTGGATATAAAAGCAAAAAGTCCAGAGGTAGCTGAACTGGCAAAGGAGCAGATAAGAGAAGTTTTAAGGAAGACCCATAAAATTCCAGAAGGAAAGCCAGAGGACTTTCGAATTATGCTCCAGGAAGAAATCCTTTCAACGGTCTCAAAAATTTTGGGTTCCATTACCCTGGTTGTGGCAGCAGTGGTGGGAATTTCCCTTCTGGTAGGTGGTGTTGGGATTATGAATATAATGCTTGTCTCCGTTACTGAAAGGACAAAAGAAATTGGCTTGAGAAAAGCAGTGGGGGCAAGGAAAAAGGATATCCTCATTCAATTTTTAATAGAAGCAGTAACTCTATCCCTGGTGGGTGGGGTGATTGGAATTGGTTTTGGATTTTTGCTTGGTATGGGAGGAGCAAAACTTATACCAAACTTTCCCTCAGCCCATGTTCCATTATGGGCAATTGGGCTTGCCCTTTCCTTTGCAGGTGCCGTGGGAGTATTCTTTGGAATATATCCCGCCTATAAGGCCTCTTCGCTGCATCCCATAGAAGCCTTAAGGTACGAATAAAAAAAAATTAAAAAGTCATCTTTAAAAAAAATATTACCAGTATGATAAAATTTATGGAATGGATGATATAGAAAAGAAAACTGAACCAGTTTCTTTTTCAGAAGCTTTTTATGGAAGAATACCAGAGATATCAGAGAGGTTTTGCAATTTTGAGTATATAGACAGCGGGGGTTTCGGGGATGTATATAAAGCCAGAGACAAAAAACTCAAACAATATGTAGCCATTAAAATCATAAACAAAAAGAGATTGGCAGGGCAGGAGGATTATGAGAGGGTAATAAGAGAAGTCAGGACAGCCAGGGAACTGAACCATCAAAATTTATTGAGGTATTATGAGATTTATGAAAATGAGAGATACATAGCCATAGCAATGGAATACATAGATGGGATAACCTTTGAAGAAAAAATAAAAAGGGAGGGAAAGTTTAAGGAAGAAGAGATAAAAAAATATCTTCCAGAGATTACAGAAGCCATAAATTACCTTCACAAAAAGGGTATAGTCCACAGGGATATAAAACCCTCAAATTTATTCATTACAAAGGAAGGGAATATAAAATTAGGTGATTTTGGGATAGTTTTCATAGAAGGAGAGGATAAACTCACCAAAACAGATCAAACTCTGGGCACCCCTACCTATATGTCTCCGGAGCAAATAAGTGGAAAAGGGGTAAGCAGGGAGACGGACTGGTATTCCCTGGGGGTTATGATTTATGAAATGGCAACGGGGGGTGCACCCTTTAAAGGGACAAAGGGGGAGGTAATAAAAGGGCATCTTCAGGAGAGGGTTCCACCTTTAAAGGGCAGCAAAAAATTATCAAAACTCATTCAAGGTCTTACCATAAAAGAAAAAGAGAAGAGATGGGGATATAAGGAAGTTAAGAAATACATAGAAGAAAAAGGGCTTCCCTTTCTGCCCAAGGAAAAGAAGGGCATTTTTATTTCATTTATTTCTTTAATACTTATAGTTCTATCAATAATTTTTATACCAAAACTTCTAACTCCAGAACCAACTTCAGTAGAATATAAAGGGAAAAAATTAAAGGTTTACAGCAAAAAGAAGTTATTATTTGAAAAGGAAATGGAGAAGGAGATATCAGATGCAAAGATAACAGACATAGGTTTTGATAGGGGGAAAGAAATAATTATTTTTTATAAAATAAAACCAGATTACTTTAAGGGGAAAGAGGATTCCGATACCACTTTACTTTCAGATATATATAATTCAAAAGGGATTAAAATATTTTCACCAGAAATTGGAAATTTATTTTTTTATAAGAATTTTTCAAAGTTTTCTTTAAATTATAATAATGAGATTATGCCCCTCATAGAAATAGAAAATGGGAAGGTTTTGCCTTCAAGAAATTTTTATTTTAATGTAAGACACACTTTTTATCCAAATATAATTCATTTTTACAAAAATTTCACGGACCCAAAAAATTATTATAATATTGCCAGTGAAGGGTTTGTGCAAGGGATTTGCTTGTGGGACAAGAAACTGGTTGCCATAGGATATGCTAACACCTTTCTGCATCAATGTTATATCGCTTGCTTAAAGGATTACCGGCTTGGTTTTGATTTAGGGGATAATATAAACATTGATACAAAAAATCTCCTATCCCTTTATTTTATTGGGAGAAGAAGTTTGTTAACTAGAACCATAGAAATTATTCCTGACGGTGAAAATTTGAGAATAAAAACACCTCAAGAAAAAGAATTTGTTCTTGAAAAAGATGGCAATCTGCTCTATTTTGAAAAGAATACAGCAGAAATAACTGTAAATTTAATGGAAAATTATGCAAAGATAAGAAATTTTATAAACGAGAATGAATTTGAAAAGGCAAAAGGATTAATATCAGAAAGTATAAAAAAATCAAAGGAATACAACCTTTCTGGATATACTGTGCTATTCATCTCTTTAAGGGCAGAAATAGATTATATGGAAGGTAATTTAGAAAATGCCATAAATTTATGCTTGGATAGTGCAAAGAAATATGATGGCTATGGAAATGATTTTTATAGGAAAGCAGCATTTTTTGCATATTTGAATAGCTACTATGATAAAGCCATAGAATTTTGGAATTGGGACCCTTCTTTTGGAGACCCGGGTTTTTATGAGAAGAAAACCTTTCAAATTTTTGCTTTTTTGCTGAATGAAAACTGGAAAAAGGCAGAAGAACTGCTGGGCTCTGAGATTTCCCAGGCAGTCAATATCTGGAACAACTATATAAATTATCAAAAGGGGGTTATGTATTTTTTAAGAAAGAATTTAGATGAGGCAGTAAAGATTTTAAAACCCGCTACAGAAGATTTAAATATGGAAGACCTTGCCACATTTTATTTCCTTTCAAAGTTATGCAAAGGGGAGCCAGATGTAGAAAACTTTGAAAAATACATAAAAAATTATCCAAAAGGACCTTTATATCTGCAATTTGCAGGTGCCTGCACAAAAGGGGAATGGGAACAGGCAAAGTCAATTTATTTTCAAATGGAAAAAACATCTGTCCATGACCCTGCAGTTGCCTTAATTTTCCCAGTAATTAAAAAAATAATAAAAATTTATCCAGA
>JBBFMJ010000122.1:0-5930 GCA_037478515.1 Thermoanaerobaculia bacterium | reverse complement strand
TGAAGAAAAGGCAACTTCTTCAAATTCAGGCACCATCCTCCCCCTTTCAAAATAACCCAGATCCCCTCCCTGCCCCTTTGAACCTGGATCTTCGGAATACTGGGAGGCAAGTTTTGCAAAGTCCTCACCCTGCTTTAATTTTTCATAGATTTGATTTGCCAGTTCCCTTGCCTTTTCCTCACCTCTCTGATCAGTTTTAATTAAAATATGCCTTGCCCTCACATCTTCTTTCCTTTCAAATTCATTTAAGTTATTTTCATAATAATTCCTTATCTCTTCCTCTGAAACCTTTAAATTCCCTTTCAATTTCATATAATCAACCAAAAGATAGGATATTTTTCTCTTTTCTGGTTGCCAGAACTGATCCTTTATCTTCTCATAATATCCCCTCACTTCCCCTTCTTCCACCTTTACAAGCCCTTCCATACTGGAAAAAGGAAAATAGATATAATCAGCAGTTAAAGTCATATTTCTCTTTTTATACTCTTCAATTAAATCCTCTTCAGAAATATAAACTACTTCTGTAAGGAGTTTCCTGTAACGATTTTTTAAAACATCTTCCTTTAAATTTTCTTCAAACTGCTTTGGGGTATACTGGTTTGCCGCAAGTATATTTCTGTAGGTTTCAAAACCCACAAAGGAGCCATCTTCTTTTTTAAAAGCAGGGATTTTCAGTATTTCACTCTTTAATTCCTCGGAAGAGACATTAAGTCCTGTAAGCTGTGCTTGTTTTTTTATAACTTTATCATCCACCAGATTATTTAAAACCATCTCATCCATACCCTTTAAAACATCCTCAGAAAACCTATCCTTATAAAACTGTCTGAGCATTTCCCTTTGATTTTCATAAGCCCTTATAAAATCTTTATATGTGATCCTCTCATCATCCACCATTGCCACAAAATCCCCCCTTCCCTTTGTGGGATCCGTTCCCATACCCCACTGGACAAAGATAAGGGCAACGAAGACAAAAATAACGGCATAAAGAGCCCATTTCAGTTTTTTAAACTCCTGTCTCATATACTTTAAGGGTGTAGCCATATCTTCTCCTTTTATTTAAGGTTTAAAATAGTTTAATATAATTTGAAAAAAAAAGCAAATTCCAGCCCTTTAAAAATTTAAGGGTTTATGACAAATTTTAATCCTTCTCCTCTTAAAACCATATCCATTACAGATGGAAGCTGTTTTAAATGATAATATCCGGAAAATAAGGGTTTTAGATTTAAATTTCCTTCCAAAAGGAGATTATAGGCCTCCAGAACCGCAGCTCTGTCATAATGAAAACTGCCATAAATTTCATTCTGATTATAGTGAAGGGAAGCTATATCTATTTCAAAGGTATAATTTTTAGGAAATCCTGCAAAAATACAAATTTTCCCCCCTTTTTCCATAAGTTTTAAGGCACTTTTCAATCCCTTTTCCGTTCCACTACACTCCATAATTAAGTCAAAATTTCCTGCTTCTTCCTCCCACCCATCCTTTGATAAATATGTTTTAAAATTTAGCTTTTCTAAAATCCCCAACCTTTCTTTCTTTATATCACAAACTGAAACCTCATAACCCCTTTCCCTTGAATATAGAGCATGCAGAAAACCCATAGGACCTGCACCAATAATTAAAACCCTCAAATCCTGCTTTTTTATATTTCTGTAAGAAAAAACCACTGAAGATAAAGGGTCCAGCAATGCCCCTTCTTCAAAACTTAAATTTTTTGGCTTTTTAAAGGTGGAATTTCTTACAATCCTTGCTGGGATTAATATGTATTCTGCAAAGGCACCCCAGACCTTTTCCTTAAACAAATTTTCACACTGGTTTTCAAGACCTTTGAGGCAGTATTTACAGGAAAGGCAGGGAGATGAAACAGGAAAAAGGACTTCATCCCCTTCTTTTAAAAAACCTACTCCCTTTCCTTTTTCTGCCACAATTCCGGATACCTCATGCCCGAAAAGAGAAGGAAAGGGAAACTGAGGATGCCCCCTTTTATACATTTTTGTATCGGTCCCGCAGGTTAAGGCTGCCTCCACCTTTACAAGGACCTCCCCATCCCCTGGCTCCCTTTCAATTTCCAAAAGTTTTAATCTTTCAATATCTTCTAAAAGGTATGCAAGAAATCTCACTTACCAGATCTTTCTTTCCTTGGCTTCTTCAATGAGCATATCCCTAAAATTTGGATGGGCAAGTTCAATTATAGCCCTTGCCCTCTGCTGAAGGGTCTTTCCATGGAGATCCACAATTCCAAATTCAGTGCAGAGGTAGTGTATATCTGCTCTGGAGGTGACCACCCCTGCTCCTGGCTTTAATTTTGGAACAATTCTGGTAACGGTGTCATTTTTTGTGGTGGAAGGAAGGGCAATTATGGGCTTTCCCCCTTTTGCCATTGCAGCCCCTCTTATGAAATCCACCTGCCCACCAAAACCAGAATAGATAGTGGTACCAATGGAATCAGAGCACACCTGCCCTGTTATATCCACTTCAATGGCTGAATTTATGGCTACCATATTTTCATTCTGACAGATTATCCTGGGGTCATTTACATAATTTACAGGATGGAGTTCAATTAAAGGATTATGGTCCACAAAATCATAAAGTTCCTTGGAACCATATACAAAAGTTCCAATTATTTTATTTTTATGAAGGGTCTTCTTGGCATTTGTTATAATACCTTTATTGAATGCTTTAATAAGCCCATCGGAAACCATCTCTGTATGGATTCCCAGATCTTTTTTTCCTTCCAGTTGAGCCAGAACTGCATCGGGAATACCACCTATACCCATTTGGAGGGTTGCACCATCGGGTATCAGTTCTGCAATAAATCCACCTATTTTCTTTTCCACTTCTGTGGCACCCCTCCCCTTTAGTTCCAGGATATCTTCGGAAACCTCCACAATTTTGTGAAATCTGGAAATATGTATAAAATTATCCCCCATAATATAAGGCATTTTTTCATTTACTTGAGCAATAAGTATCTTTGCACAATCTGCTGCTGCAAGGGAAGCCAGGCATTCTACCCCTAAACTAACAAAGCCATGTTCATCGGGCTTGGAAACATGCAAAATTGCCACATCCAGTTTTACTTTTCCGCTGTAAAAAATTGATGGGATTTCATGCAAAAATATTGGCATATATTCAGAATTTCCCAGGGCAATGGCTTCCCTGTCAGCAGGTCCCACAAAAAGGGAAAGGTGCCTGAAGGGACTGGAAGGATCCTTTACATTTAAAATATCTTCCCCTGCCAGAAGCACATGGATTAAATTTAATCTTTTAAACCTATCCCTCTGGGCATAAAGGGCTCTTTCCATAGCAAGGGGTGTTGCTGCATTGGCTGAAATATAAACATTATCCCCATCTTTTATAATTGAAATTGCCTCTTCTGCTGAGCAAAGTTTTTTTCTGTAATCATGCATCCAAGCGGGCTCTCTAGTGGAAGGAAAAGAGACAAAACTTTCCTTTTTCCTCTTTTCAATCTCTTCCATTGCCCTTTTTACAGCATCCCTTAATTCATTGGGTTCAAATGGCTTTGTGATATATTGAAATACCCCCTCCTGAATTGCTGTGACTGCTTCCTTTAAATTTGGATATCCTGTTATTAAAATTACTTCCACATCCTTTTTTATTTCTCTGGCTCTTCTGAAAAGGTCTATTCCATTCATTTGAGGCATTACCACATCAGAAATTATCAAGGAGTAATCATTTTCTTTGAGTTCTTTTAATGCCTCCTCAGGATTTTGAAATAGTTTAAGCTCATATCCCATACCTTTTAAAATCTTTTCACAGGATATTAAAACTACCTCTTCATCATCTACAACTAAAATTCTTGGCGTCATATCCCCTCCGTTAAAAAAATTATAAAAAAATTTTTCCTCTTGATTGATATAATCTTTTAATTTTAAAACTAATTTTATTTTTTGTCAATAAATTTGAAGAAACCCATAAAATAATAGGATTAAGAAGAAAGTGTAAAAAGAATTTTTTATCTTTTGTTTTTTATGGTATACTATTATCTAAAATTAAGGAGGGATTTATGAATAAAAAGTTATTTTTTGTTTTGGTACCCCTTTTTTTTCTCTTATTAAGTTTCCAGGCAGGAGTTAAAAAGAAAAAAGTTTCTCCCGAAGATTATGGAAAAAGCATCATAAACAATTTTTCTCAAAAAGCTGGAATGATGCCTGTTCTTTTTAATCACTGGTCCCACAGGGCAAAATTTACCTGTCGTCTCTGCCATGTGGATATTGGATTTGCAATGAAAAACAATGAAACAGGGATAAAGGCACAAGATAATATGGAAGGAAAATATTGCGGTGCCTGCCACAATGGGAAATATGAATTCAACGGGAAAAGGGTCTTTGAAGCATGCTCAAAGGATAAAAATTCCCCCAATTGTATAAACTGTCATATTTCCACAAATGCAGTAAAAAATTCTGAAAATTTTAAGAAATTTGCTTCAGAGATGCCAAAGGATGCCTTTGGAAATGAAATTGATTGGGAAAAGGCAGAAGAACAAGGAATCATAAAGCTTATTGATAAAATTGAAGGGTTTACTCTCCATGAAAGACCCAAATTTAAAGCCCCCCAAAACTTTGATTTAAATGCAAAGGTGGAAGGGCTTCCAGAAATAATATTTTCCCATAAAAAACATACAAACTGGATGGGCTGTGAAGGTTGTCATCCAGAAATCTTTATTGGGGTAAAAAAGGGTTTAACCACTTACTCTATGGCTGATATTTTTCAGGGAAAGTACTGTGGTGCCTGCCACAACAGTGTTGCCTTTCCCCTGGTAAACTGTCAAAAATGCCATATTAAAGAAGATATAAAATGAGGTTCTTTGTATTTCTATTTTTTGTAATTTTATTTTCCGAGGGCTTTATTAACCTTCCTGAGCCCCTGCCCGAAGAATTTTATGGGAACACCTTAATTGACAGGGTCAGTACCTCAAATAATGTAAAAGCAGTGGTCTTTCCACACTGGATACATAGAATAAAATTTACTTGCAGGGTATGCCACTTTGAAATGGAATTTAGTATGGAAAAAAATACCACTGAAATCTCCTGTGCCAAAAATAAGGAAGGTGAGTTTTGTGGGACCTGCCATAATGGAAAGACATCCTTTGCAATTACAGAAGAAAATTGCGCAAGGTGTCATACGGGAGATATCTATCTCTTTAAAGATAAATACCTTGCCTTTAAAAATTCTATCAAATTGAAGGAAAAGGAAAAAATAAATTGGGACTTGCTAATGGAAAAAAAAATTATCCAGCCAAAAACCTATTTAAATATAAACCCTTCAAAGGATATGGAATTTGATAAGACCCTGGAACTGGAAGCAGAATTTCATATAATACCCCCTGCTATATTTTCCCATAAAACTCACAGAAAATGGCTTGATTGTAATAACTGCCACCCCGATATTTTTAATATAAAAAGGAAAGGAACCCATTTCTTAATGTCTGAAATTTTAAATAAAAAATATTGTGGTTATTGCCATACTACCGTTGCCTTTCCAATGAATGAATGTAAAAGGTGCCATCCAAAAATTAAGAAAAATTATTTTTAAGGCATTTCTTAAACTTAAAATAGATTATAAAACAAAGAATTACCATTAAAAGAAGAAAAATATGCTTAACAACCAAAGCATTCTGAAGATTTCTGTCTAAATTTACTTCATATTTTAGAAAATAATAAACCCTTGGGAAACCAGAAAGTAGGATAAGAAAAAAAGAAACCCAGAAAATTTTATTTAAAAAGGGTATTATTTTCCCCTTTAATACTTCCACCTCTTCCCTTTTTAATTTAGAAATCAAAAGGAAAATTAAAGAGACAATAAAAAAAGTAGCAGTGAATAAGTCATGTAGATAATTATTTAAAAGAAATACGTAAATCAAAATCTCCTCCTATAAGGGTTTTATATGTAATCTTAAATCAATATCAATTATA
>JBBFMJ010000121.1:0-5995 GCA_037478515.1 Thermoanaerobaculia bacterium | reverse complement strand
AATTCCTCCTAAAAATTATAAGTTAAAGACATACCCAAAAGATGGGCATTGTTTTCATACAATCCATTAAATCCATCCTGCTGCATTCCCTTTGTGGAACGATCCTTAAAGGATAAAAACATATAACCAATATCAAAAATCATTGTCTTTCCTTTATATCCAAAACCAAGACAGTAGCCAATTCTATCAGCATCAGGAAGCATTGGATTCATATTGGAATTTGGCTGGGGGGTATCATCATAGACAATACCAGTTCTTAAGGAAATTTTTTCACTGTAAAAATATTCAATCCCCAATCTGTAATTATAAACATCTTCCCAGTTAGCATAATGGGTTGAATTTAGCTCTGAATTATCTACAAACTCGATGGAAAGCTGATCATAGGTAGACCACTGGGTCCAGCCAAGGTTAAATTCAAATTTGAAATTTTCAAGGGCAGTGGTGGAAATTCCAATAAAAGCCATTGTGGGAAATTCTATGGTGGTTTCCACAGGATGTTTCCCTGCAGGAAACTCTTGGGCAACCATAGCATCAAAATCTGCATAACCGGTATAAATTTGTTTGAATTTTGCATACCCATCAAAGTCAACCTTTGTTTTGCTATGGTAGGAAAGACCTGCCTGCCATTTTGAATTGAATTTATAAAGAAGCCCAAAATCATAACCCAGTTTTCCATCCCTTCCGCCATCCATCCTTACATGTCCAATATTTGTGTAGGTTTGGGTGTAAGGATTTACTGCTCCCACATACTGTTCCAGATCCAGATCTGCCATAAAATAATGAAGCCCTATGGATATTCCCAATTTTTCCTGATATTTATATGCCAGGGCAGTGGCAAAATTGTAGCCCCTTACATCGGCTTTTGTGGAAAGATATCTGCCTGTAAACTGGGAAGCATTTTTCCACTCCGTTCCAAGTCCAAAGGGGTTAAACATTCCCACCCCAAAGGTAAAACCTTTCCCCAGGGGTGCAACCAGAGAAAAATTTGAAGGGAAAAAATACTGGGATTTCATCTTTTCTGAAACCCCTTCGCCGGGATAAGGACTGGCACCATAAAATTTTGAAGAGGGGGCAATTACAGTGGTTTCCAGATAGAAACTGTATTTTTGAAAAGCAATTCCAGCAGGGTTATAAAATAGGGCACCTGGGTCTTCTGCAGTAGCAGCATAGGCACCAGCAAGACCTGTGGCTCTGGCACTGTGTTCGTAGAGGGCAAAACCAGCTGGATAGAGGAAAGAGGAAAGGAAAACCACACAAAAAAACATTTTAAACCTCATACAACCTCCTTTAAATTAAATTTGTTTTTATTATAACTACAAATTTCAACCCAAATCAATAAGGCAAATTAAATCCTTCAAATTTTTAATCTCTTTATCCCCTTTTATTCCAATTCCCACTGTTTTTATGCCTGCCCTTTTTCCTGCCTCTATGTCAAAGGGAGAGTCCCCTACAAAAAGCACCTCTTCCTTTTCAAGTTTTAAAACTTCCAGTATTTTAAAAAGTATATCCGGCTCAGGTTTTCCCTTTAAAGAATCAGAGGCACCCAGGAAATAGTCCAGATATTTTTCCAAACCTGCTTCTTTTATACAAAAGGATAAAATTTTTGGTGCAGAATTGGAAGCAATGGCAATTTTCAGTCCTTTTTCCTTTAATTTTTTTAAAACAAACTCCGTTTCAGGAAAAACCTTAATATAATTTGAAAATTTTTGAAAGTTATCTTCATAAAATTTTTGAAGCTGGCTTAAGGTTATTTCAGGAAGTAAAATCTCTATGTCCTTTTCCATCCCCTGTCCCCAGAATCTTTGAAACTCCTTTTCTGATATGGTTCTTTTTCCATAATGTTTTAAAGCATAATTTAGGAGTTTTTGCCATGCCTTATAAGAATCTACAAGAACCCCATCCAGATCAAAGATTATCCCTTTTATTATGTCCAGTTTGCCTTCCATTCCTCCAAACTTGCCTTTTGAAAAATGCATAAACTGTGCTTTACAGAGACATTTTTCCCCCCGGAAAGTTCAATGGCTCTCTCCATCCAGCCAGAAATCCTGGTGCAAATGCAGGGATGGGGCAAAGGAAAATTTTTTATCTGCACCTGGGCACTGTTTAAGGAATGGGAAACCACAAAAAAATCTCCCTGGGAATAATAATTATTAAAGACCTGGCTGGCTCTCTTTATTATAAATTCAGGGGAACCTAACTTATAAAATATTTTATAAACAGTATTTAAACCATCCTCACAGGAGTGCCTCCCCATCTCCCACCATACCTCTTTTGGATCTCTTTTCAATATTTCAGGAATCTTTGACATAATTTCCACAAGTAAATTGATATCATACCAACTGGAAGAAAGGACGGATGTTTCAAAAATGTTTTTAGAACCCGCTGAAAGTTCCTCTTTAAATTTTAAAAATGCTTCTCTATCCAACTTTAATCTTATATAATTAATTGTGGATTTTAGAGCAATTCCCTTTATGTTTAGCATAAATTCCCTCAGAGAAAATTATTATTTGATAAAGAAGACGGGCAAGGGTATAAATTCCATATTCTAAATTTTTCAATGGAGTAGCTTCCACAAAATCCATCCCGATTATTTCCTTCTGTTTTGAAAGGACTTCTATTATTTTTAATGTTTCATAATAACAAAAACCCCCTGGTTCCGGGGTGCCCAGAGCTGGAACTTCTTTAGGATCTAAAAAATCACAATCAAAGGAGATATAGATTTTTTTTGGAAGATCTTTTAGAAATTTTTCAAGTTTTTTTAAGCTGAAATCGTGAGCAAAAATAACTCCAATTTTATTCCTTTTTATAAAATCCGCCTCTTCCAGGGAAAGGGCTCTTATCCCAAGGGAAACAAAGGGGATATTTTCCTCAAAAATTCTCCTCATAACACAGGCATGGCTGTATTTTGAATTTTCATAAGAATCCCTTAAATCGCTGTGAGCGTCAAAATGTACAATCCCAAAATTTTTATAATACTTTTTATATGCCCTTATACAGGAAAGGGTAATGGTGTGCTCCCCACCCAAAGCCAGTACCTTTTTTCTTTTCCCAAGCCAGAAGGATACCCTTTCTTCTATTTTATTTAAATCCAATTTCTTATATTTCCAGTCCAGATCTGTCTCTATACCAATTTCCTTATATGCTTCTCTTTCTGTAATTTGGTCATAGAGTTCCACATAAGAAGTTGCCTTTAAAATTTCCTCCGGTGCCCTGGAAGTACCTTTTATATAAGAAGTTGTTTTTTCATAGGGTACTGGAACTATTACCCACTTAAAATTTCCTGGCCTTTCTACATTCAGAAAGGGAATCATAGAAAGACAGCAGCAGCAACTACCGTTGTCCAGAGTCCTTTTTTATCCCCCACTGCCGTTTGAGTTACATTGCAAGTTTTAAAAATCTGCCCTGATATCTTCCACTGTTCCCTTTTTTCATCCCAGGATTTATCAGGGTCAAATTCCACACCTAAAATGGTGGCAAGCATTGATGCAGCCAGATCCTCTGCATAATCCCCTGCAACTTTTGCTGTCTGGCCAAAGGAATGGTGCTCCGAAAGGTAACCATAGAGTTTTCTGTTTTTTGGGATTGCCACCCCCACTGAAGCAGCAATTAAACGATGGGGTTCATTGGTGGAATTCTCAGACATAACCAGATAGGTAACAGCACCGGGGACAAGTTTCTGGAGTCCTTTGCTCCTGCTTATAAGGGTTGCACCTGGCGGGAAAATTGAAGATACACGGACAATGTTTAAAGAAGCAATCCCCGCATCCCTTAAAGCCATTTCAAAGGAAGTAAGCTTTTCCTTTGCCTTGCCAACGCCATGGGTTAAAAAAATTTCCTTTGCTATAAACATAATTGATTTATACCACTTTTGTAAAAATTGTCAATAGGAATTTTAGGCAAGTTTTTCAAGAACTTCTTTTGGGGAAAGGGGAAGGATTTTTGAAAGTCCCGGCTCTTCCATGGTTACACCCAAAAGAAGGGATGCCTCTTCCATAGTCCTTCTGTTATGGGTAACAAGAATTATCTGTATTTCTTCTTTTAATCTATTTATTAAATTTATAAACCTTTCCACATTAAAATCATCCAGGGCAGCATCTGCTTCATCGAGAAAAAGAAAAGGAGAAGGGGAGACAGAAAACAAACTTAAAAGAAAAGCAAAAGAAACCAGTGCCCTTTCTCCACCTGAAAGAAGCATTATATGTTGGATTTTTTTGCCTGGCGGTTCTACAACAAGTTCAATACCTGCCTCCAGAGGATTTTCTTCATTTTGCAGGACAATTTTTGCCTGACCACCACCAAAGAGATAAGTAAAGTATTTCTGGAAATTTTCATTTACCCTTTGAAAGGTCTCCTGAAACCTCTTGATTGCTTGATTTTCCAGTTCTTTTAAATCCTCTCTCAATGCCTTTGCTGAGTTTTCCAGATCTTCCTTTTGCTTTTTTATAAACTCCACCTTTGCCCAGACCTCTTCCAGTTCCTTTTCTGCCAGTGGATTTATCTGCCCAAACCTCTCCTTCTTTTCCTTTATTTTCTGTATCTTCTCATTTAAATTTTCCTCATTATTTGAAGGGCACTCTTTAAGAGGGATACCTAAAATTGAAGAAGCCCTATCCTCAAGTTCCTCTAACCTGACCTTTATTATTTCATCTTTACCTTTTAAACTTTCTATAAGTTTTAAATTTTCTTCCATCTCTTCCCTTATTTTTTTTAAAATATTTTGAAATTCCCTAATCTTTCTTTCTATTTTTTCCTTTTCCTGTTCTATTACAGATAGTTCTTCCCTATTTTTTTCTTCCTTTTCCTTATATAAAAAATATTCCCTTTCTAAAGATTCTTTTTCCTGGGAAATTTTTTCTATATCCAGAAGATTCTGGGCCTTTTCTTCCAGCAAACTTTTAAGTTCTTCTTCATCCCTTAAAACTTTCTCTTTTATTTTTAAAATTTCACCCTTTATCCTTTCCTTTTCAATCTCTGCTTCTTTTAAATTTTTTAATCTATTTTGGAGGAAAAACTGCTTTTCCTTTTCCACTTTTTTTATATCCTCAATTTCCTTTCCTATCTGCTCAATTTTATGCTTTAATTCTGCTTCTTTTTCTAAATATTTTCCTGCTTCCTCCAGATTAATTTTTTGTTTCTCTTCCATTTCAGCCAGATCCTTTTTGTAATTTTCAATTTTCTTTGATATTTCCTGTAGCCGTTCATTCACATTCCTTTTTTGTATATCTATCTGCCCAATATTATTTTTCAGGTCAGAAATTTTTAAAAAAAGTTTTTCTCTCTGGATACTCTTTTCCTCCAGTTGGCTTTCCTTAAGCTTCAAATCTTCCTCTAATTTTTTAAAATAGATTTCCTTTTCCTCAAAAGTTCTCTCTAAATCCATTATTTTTCTTTCCAGAATCTCTGCCTTTATAATAGAACCTATAAGACCACTTTTGGAATAAGGGGCTTTTCCTAAAAGAGAACCCTTATAATAATTTCCTTCCTCATCAAAGAAAGCAAAATAAGGGTAATTCTGGGAAATCTCTCTTGCCCTTTCCTTATCCTTTAAAAAATAAATTGGTGGTAATGCTTCCAGAATCCATTGAGGACCATCTTCTCTGATTTTTAAAATTTCCTTTACAGGAATTGCCCCTTCAATCTCTGGAACAGGAACCTTTCTATTTAACATAAAGAGACCTTTATCTTTTGGATCCTCTTCTCTTGAAGGCACAGCAGAAGAAATCTCCTCAAACAAAACATCCACAACCTTTTCCCACTCCAGGGGAGGTTTCAAGATAAAGGCAAGGGTATCTTTTTCCTTCTCATGGTCCTTTATCAAGCTTAGCTCTCTTTCCTTAAGTTCTTTCAGTTTTGTAATTTCTGACTCTATGCTCTGAATTTCCCTTTCCTTTTCTCTTAAATCCCTTTCCAGTTTTTCGAAATTTTCCCTTTCCAGATTTAAAAATTCTTCTATCCCTGAAAATTCAGAACCAAGTTTTTCAATTTCCTCCTTAAG
>JBBFMJ010000120.1:3525-6043 GCA_037478515.1 Thermoanaerobaculia bacterium | reverse complement strand
AGCTAGAACAGATTTTAGGCTGTAAAATTTACCTGGAATTATATGTAAAGGTTAAAGAAAAATGGAGAGAAAATATGAACCTAATAAAACAATTCGAAGAAAATTTATAAGGAGGGGAAATGATTGAAAAATACATAAATGAAATATGCCAGAATGCACCTTTAGGTTTTGCCATTATATCCCTTAAAGATTATAAAATAATTGATGCCAACCAGGGACTCTCTGAAACCTTAAAAACCCCTCTGGAGCAGATAAAAGGGAAAAACTGTCATGAAATTTTTCACAATTTTCTGGTTCCATGCCCCATAGAGGACTGCCCCATTGAGAAAATAAAAGAAGGCGAGAAAAAATTTGAAGCAGTACATTTTCATGGAGCTTATAAAGATATCCCCGTCTATATAAAAGCAGTCCCTTTAAATGAGGAGTACATTATTCTTTACTGCCATCTGGAAGAGGAACTCTACAAAAGAACCCAGGAGCTGGAAGCCCTTCAATATATATCTTCTCTTGTCCATAGAAGTTTGTCCATAGAAGAGGTAATTCACACAATCCTTACTGCTGTGACCTCCCATCAGGGACTGGGCTTTCACAGGGCTTTTATATTTCTTCAAAAGGAGGATTGTCTGGAAGGGGTTTATGCTGTGGGTCCCACAAATCCTGAGGAAGCACACAGAATCTGGTCAGATATAAAGGGCAAAAATTTATCTCTTATATCAATACTTCAACAATTTGATAAGGTTGCCTTTGAAGAAGCCCCCATATCAAAACTGGTTAAAAATTTAAAAATTTCCTTACAGGACGAAAAAGATGTGATAATCTGGGCATACAATCAGGGAATAATAGTAAATCTTACAAAGGACAAAATTCCAGAAGACCTTTCCTTTAAAAGTTTGGATTATTTAAATGCCAGAAGAGCCATTATAATACCTTTGACTTCTGCTATGGGAAACATCGGACTTCTGATAGCAGACCATGCCTTTTCTTCAGAACCAGTGGATGAAAAACTTGTAAAATCTTTAAATGCCTTTGCCCTGGAAGCCACCTCTGCCATTGTAAATTCAATGATGTTTGAAAACTTAGAAGAAAAAACCCGTGCTTTGGAGGATGCTTTGCAAAAATTAAAGGAGTCCCGGGAAAGGTTGCTCAAAGCAGAGCGCTTATCTGCCATTGGAGAACTTTCTTCCCAGATTGCCCACGAAATAAGAAATCCCCTGGTAACCATTGGTATGCTGGTTTCAAAAATAAGAAAAATCCCAAATTTAAATGAAAAAGACCAAAAAAAAGTGGAATCCATTGAAAAAGAAATAAGGAGAATGGAACGACTCCTGCAAGATCTTTTAAGTTTTTCTTCACAGCCGCCACCAAGGTTTAAACCAGTAAATTTAAAGGAAGCCCTTCAGGATTTACTATATTTTTTAGAAGATGAATTTAATGAAAGAACAATAAATATAAAAACCTATTTCCAGGAAAAAATTCCCCCTGCCAAAGCAGACCCTGACCAGATCCGCCATGTTTTTTTAAATCTTTTCAGAAATGCTATGAATGTCCTTCCCAAAGGAGGAGAAGTGGTAATTGAAGTGGCACAGGTGGATGAAAACTGGGAAAGGATCTCCATAAAGGACAATGGACCAGGAATACCTTCAAAATTCAAAGAAAGAATCTTTGAGCCCTTTTTTTCTACCAGTTCAGTAGGGACTGGCTTGGGGCTTGCCATTGCCAGCCAGATAATAAAAAACCATAACGGACAACTTTATATGGAAAGTGAAGAAGGAGAAGGAACCACTTTTTTTATAGAACTTCCAATTTACAAGGGGGTAGAAAATGAAGCATAAACTTTTAACTTTTATACTTGCAGGGGGTATGGGAGAGAGGCTTTTTCCTTTGACTTTATACAGGGCAAAACCAGCTGTTCCTTATCTGGGCTCTTATAGAATTATAGATTTTACCCTTTCCAATTGTTTAAACAGTGGAATAAGACAAATTTTTGTTCTTTCCCAGTACCGTTCAGAATCCCTGGAGAGGCATCTGGTTCAGGGATGGAATTTTTTCCATGGACCCCTGGGAGAATTTTTAATTTCCCTTCCCCCTCCTATGAGGATGGGTGGTGAATGGTACAGAGGAACAGCCGATGCAATTTTCCAAAATTTACATGTACTGGAAAGGGAAAGACCAGAAAATGTTTTGATATTATCTGGAGACCATATTTATAGAATGGATTACAGAAAAATGATAAAGTTCCACGAAGAAAAAAAAGCAGATGCCACCATTGCAGCAATTCCAGTCCCCAAAAAGGAAGCAGAAAGGTTTGGTGTTATGGAAATTGATAAGGAGAAAAAGGTAATTGCTTTTTATGAAAAGGACCCTTCAGCCCCCACTATGCCTCAGAACCCTTCCCTTTGCCTTGCCAATATGGGCGTCTATGTCTTCACGACAAAAACCCTTGCAGAAGCTGTTGCCAAGGATTCCAGAAAGAAAAATTCTATCCACGATTTTGGAAAAAACATATTCCCGGAAATAA
>JBBFMJ010000120.1:0-3515 GCA_037478515.1 Thermoanaerobaculia bacterium | reverse complement strand
TGTCTATGCCTTTTCTTTAACGGAAGCCTCCCCCGATGGCTCCAATTTCTGGCAGGACATAGGGACCCTGGATTCCTATTACTTGACTCAGATGGCTTTTCTTTCCAACAAACCCCCTTTTCCAATCCAATTTCCAAACTGGTATCTCCACACCTATAGCCCGCCTCTGCCACCTGCACAAATAAAAAATTCAAAAATAGAAAACTCAATGGTTTCTGGAGGGTGTGTAATTAAAAAAGCCAGAATTCTAAATTCCATTATAGGTCCCAATGTTATGGTTGAGGAGGGTTGTGAAATAAAAAATTCTATAATTATGGAAAATTGCAAAATTTTTAAAAATTCAAAAATTTATAAGGCAATACTGGATAAACTGATAGTGGTGCCTGAAAACTTTGTTATTGAAAAAGATGAAATACTGAAAAGAAAACTGCCTGTTACAATCACAGAAGAAGGAGTTGTAGTTTTGCCCAGGGGTTTTAAACTGGAAAAAGCAGTTTTAAGTTAATCTTTTAATGGTTTCCTTAAGTTCAGTCAAATCAGAAGATTTTATAAGGTAGGCATCTGCTGCCCAGGAAAGAAAATTATCTTGATAGCTTGAATAGGCAGTGTAAAGAATAACAGGGACCTGTCTGTTTTTGCTTAAAATTCTACCCATTGTCTCAAGCCCATCCATTCCAGGAAGGTAGATATCCAGAATTATACAATTGTATTGAGAAACCTCTGCCTTCTCAAGGGCCTCCTTTCCAGAAGTGACCAGGTCCACCTCGTACCCCTCTTCTTCCAGCTCCTCCTTGAGCAATTGCCCCTGTAAAATCTCATCTTCCACAATCAATAATTTTTTCATCACCAATATTATAACTCAAAAATAAAAAAAATAGCAATCACTTATTCTTTTCTAAAAATTCTCTTCCTTTCTGTGATATTTCCCACATTCCCCTTGGGGATTTTGATGCAAGAAGCCCTTTTTTTACCATTTCATTCCTTGCCCACTGGGCTGTGTTCTTCCAGCGAATTGTCTTTGGATCAGAAGGAAGGGGGTCTAAATCATATTTATTTAATCTATCCTTCATTTTCTCATATACCCTTTCCAATACCTTCTGCATCTTGCCACTACCTCCAAGCTCAACTAAAGCCCCCAGAATTGGAATAAAAAAATCTTCCTGCTTTGTTCTTAAACCCTTTTTTAATTTTTCCCTTTTTTCAAAGAGTTTTAAATTTAATTCCTCAAAGGAAATCTCCTGCCATTCTCTCTTTAAATCCTTTATCTTTTGATAAAATTTACCAATCTTTTCCCCCATTTCAGATAAAACCCTGGACTTTGAAAAATCCATTTTTTCCAGAGATTCCTTTGCTTCCTTTGAAATATCCATTTTTGCTTCTTCCAGCACCTGAAGAAGTGCCTCAAATGCCTTACTTACCCCAATTTTATCCATAATATACCCCCTTTTTTAATTTAAAATAAAATTATATATCAAAAAAGCCCAAAGCTTTTTTAGCTATGCCTTTCCTCTTTTGTTTAAAATCTTTACCCAGTTTCTAAAACCATCAATAGAAATTACAAGTACCAGAAGGAGCATTATTAAGGTTAAAAATAAATTTATCCTTGAATGGGCTGTCTTGGAGGGAAGATAAATATTTAAAATGTTTAAAATACCAGCAGTAAAAGTCACAGAAAACATAAAAAGAAAGGGAATAAAGGTTATGAGAGCATAAATTTTCTTTGAAGAGGTCTTTAATATAAAAGTGGTGCCAATGCACAGGGCAATGACTGCCAAAAGTTGATTGGAGACCCCAAACATTGGCCAGATGGTTGCAATGGAACCAAAATACAAAAGATAGCCCCAGGAAAAAGTTATAAGGGTTGAAGTTATCAGAACCCCTGGGAGCCAGTTGTAGTTTTTAAAGGGCTTGTAAATTGAACCCATTGACTCCTGCAAAATATACCTTCCAACCCTTGTTCCTGCATCAATTGTTGTCAAAATAAATAATGCTTCAAACATAATTGCAAAATGGTACCAGTAGGACATCAAACCCTTCAAGCCAGGAATGGAAGAAAAAATATAAGCCATTCCCACTGCAAGAGAGACAGCCCCACCAGTTCTTCCCATTACATCTTCTCCAACCATTTGAGAAAGCATCCCCAAATTCTCGGGAGTAAGACCCAAATTTTGAAAAATTTCCTTTGGAACATTTATGGCAAAATAATCGGCTGGCTTTAAGACAGTTGCAGCAATGAGTGCCATAAGTGCAACAAAGCCCTCCATCACCATAGCACCATATCCAATAAACCTTATATCCTTTTCATTTTTAACCATCTTTGGGGTAGTACCCGATGAAATCAGGGAATGAAATCCAGAAATTGCTCCACAGGCAATCGTTATGCATACATAGGGCCAGAGCTTGCCTGGAATTACAGGTCCTCCACCTTTTATATATTCAGTTAAAGCAGGCATATGAAGGTAAGGTCTTGTTATAAAAATCCCCAGAGCAAGAAGGAAAATTGTCCCTATTTTCATATAAGAGGATAAATAATCCCTCGGGGCAAGCAACAGCCAGACAGGCAAAACTGAGGCAAAAAAACCATAAATTGCAAGTAAAACTGAAATTTGATGCTTAGAAAATAAAAACCAACTTGCAATTGAAGAGTGAGCAACCCAGTTTCCAGCAATTACACCAAAAACCACAAGGGAAACTCCAATTATACTTCCTTCAGTTATCTTTTCTGGTCTTAAAATTTTCATATAAATTCCCACAAAGATTGCAACAGGAATTGTAAAACCAATTGTAAAGGTTCCCCAGGCACTTTCACTCATTGAATTTACAACAGCAATTCCAAGCCCAGCAAGGGCAGTTATCATTATAAATAAAGTTGCAGTTGCAGTTGCTATGCTTGATGCCCTTCCCATAAACCTGAAGGCAAGGGTATGGAGTGCTTCCCCGTTATGCCTTACTGAAGCAAAAAGAATTACCGTATCATGGACAGCCCCTGCCAGGACAGCCCCAAAGATAATCCAAATTGCCCCAGGAAGAAATCCAAATTGAGCAGCCAGAACTGGACCTATGAGTGGTCCTGCCCCTGCAATGGCTGCAAAATGGTGCCCAAATAAAACATATTTATTTGTAGGGACATAATCAAATCCATTGTATTTTTCATAAGCAGGAGTTTTTCTTTTTTCATCCAAAACCAGCACCTTGGCAGCAATAAATGCAGAGTAAAATCTATAGCCCAAAACAAAGACCCCAAGCCCTGCAAGAAGCAAAACCAGTGAATTCATAGCCCTTTATTTTACCACTTTTTTATTATTTTCATGTTCTCTTGTTCCAAACCAGTGAAATCAGAGCAGAAGAGCAGCAAGAATATATCGTGAAAGGTGAAGCGTGAAGGGTGAAAGGTTGTAGTCGCAGGTTTTACGCCTGCGTCTTTTAAAAATTCTGTATGGGTCGAGCTTGGGGCTTGTGCCAAAAGTCGATTTATAAGCCAAAATAATTTGACAAACTAAGAATATATTGTATAA
>JBBFMJ010000119.1:2951-6065 GCA_037478515.1 Thermoanaerobaculia bacterium | reverse complement strand
ATACCAGCCCTTCTTTCAGGAATTCTTCTCCTTTGTGGAATTTTCATATTTATCTTTATGAAAATAAATTATGAGTTTTTTGGGAATTTTAAAAGTTTAAAGTTATTATTTTTATGGTTTTCCATTACCTTTGTCTTGTTTTTATTTAAAAATAAATATTTGCCCTTTATTTTCTGCTTTTTTTCTTTAATTTTTAATATCCTTTTATCAGTTTTTATGTATCCTTTCACTTATTCCATCTCACTGAAAGAGCTGTCTTTAAAATATAAGGAAATTTCAAAAAAGCAGGATGTGGGCTATGCCTTCTGGGATATAAAACCTTCCTTTTTGTATTATTCAAAGAAAAAATTTAAAGAGCTTCATAAAAATGAGGAGGTGGAGGAGGAGTTAAAAAAAGGAAATTCTATAATAATTAAAGAGAAAAACTTTAATTGCCTCCCAAGGGAATTGAAAAAGAAGATTCGTATTCAGTACAAGGAAGTGAGGCCAGGGGAAGATTTTTATATAATTTCTATTCCAGGCCAAAAGAGGAACGGGCTTTAAAGATCTTTTGTACCAGTTCTACATTTTCTAAAATCTTTCCAGCCCTTCTGGAAGATGGAATTTTTTCAATGGTTTCGTATGCCTTCTTATACTCACCAATCATTAAATAGGCATAAGCCATATCACTAAGATGCGAAACATCTTCGGGCAGTTGATTTAAAATCTCTAAGGCTTCCTGAGGCCTGTTTTCATAAAGATAGCACTGGGCAAGGGCTCTTTTAGCATAAAGGGAATTGGATTTTTTTAAATATTCTATGGCTTTGGAAAATTGATTCTGTTCTTTTAAAAGCACTCTTAAATCTTCTGACTTTTTTGAGAGATAGTTGTCTAAATCTTTAAAAGCGTTTTCATAATTTTTTTCAAAAAGATAGGCAATTCCCCTTAAATAATAAAGGTTTGTGGGATCTTTTTCATATTTTAAGGCTTCTGAAAGTTTATTTATAGCTTCCTTATATTTTCCAGAGGAAAGGAGGGTTTTACCAAATTCTTTTAGGTAAAAACTATTGGTGGGATCAAGTTGAATTGCCTGGGAAAAATAGGTCTCTGCTGCTGAGTATTCTTTAAACTGGACATAGCAGAGTGCCAGATTTGCCATTGCCGAAGAGAGAAACCTATCAGAAGTTATGGCTTGCTGGAAGAGTTTTATGGCTTCTGTGTATTTACCCTGCCAGTAAAGGGCAACTCCATATAAATTATAATATTGGGAATTTCCACTGTTTAAAAGAAGTCCCTGGCTTAAAACCTTTTCTGCTTCAAAAAGAAGGTTTTCCTCCATTAAAATTAAACCAGAAAGTCCAAAGGCCTCTGCTGGGGGGTTGTAGGAATAGACCAGGGAATTTAAAATCTGAAGTGCCTGCCTCTTTTCTCCTCTCCTGTAAAGGGAGCGAGCTTTTTTCAGCTGTGCTTCAGGGGTTAAAATTACTTCTTCCTCCTTTTGAAAGAGTGGGGATCTGGCAGCCAGTTTATAATTTTCCAGTGCTTCATCAAACTGATTTGAAAAAAGAAGACAATCTGCCACAATCTTATAAATCTGTTTATACTTTAAAGTGGAAGAAACTTGTTTTCCAAGGTTTATACATTCCTTAAATTTTCTATTTTGAAAAAGGAGGTTTATTTCATCAATTTTGGCAGAAATCTTACTTTTTTCCTCTGGCAGAAGGGAAGGGATTTTTTCATTTTTTATATTTTTAAAATAATCATTGAATTCTTCATTGAAAAGTTCTGTTTCAAGGTATATATCGGGCCATTGGTCTAAAGCTTTTTGAAGATAAAGTTGCATTTCCCCCTTTTCCCCTGTGGTGTATTTACACCAAGCAGCATAAATATATGCCTGAGCTTTTTCCTGGGGATTTTCTGACTTTTCAGCTATTTCAATATAGATTGTAAAGGCCTTTTCAAATTCTCCAAGAGAATAAGCCCTTTTTGCTTCATCCCATTTTTCTGCCAGCAAAATTAAGGGCAGGAAAAGAAAGATTAAAACTATTCTTCTGGGAGTAAGGTAACTGTCCATGAAGCTGTCTTCCCTTCTATAATTTCTATATCTTTTTCCTTTGTTTTATATCCAGGTCTTTTTACTTCAACTTTATGGATTCCCACTGGAAGGAGGATATTCGGCTGTGGAGTGTCCCCTATGTATTTTCCATCCACATAAACAGAACCATAAGGGGTCCCTATATTGGTAAGCACTGAAAGTTTACCCATCTGGGGAAACTGGTGTCCGAAGCGGTTTGCTCCCTTTTCTTCCACAACTATATATTTCTTCTCTTGGGAAAAGGCTGTTTTAAATAAAACTTCATAACTTCCAGGGGGAAGTTGTAATTTTACCTCCGGTGGAAAGGTTCCAGCATAGCTCCCATTTACAAAAATATCACAAGGACCTGCATTGGCAAAAAAGGTGATGGGGTATTTTTTTGGAAGGGGAATGGGTTTTTCCTCTTCCTGTTCCTTTTCTTCTGGAAGGGGTGGGATAAAACTGGGGATGGATATTTTCTCTTCCTTTGTGCTTAATTTTAAAGGATTATTTACGATGATTTTTTTTGACTTTTTAATTTCCACCCTTTTGGCTGGCTTGAAGTAAAGCACTAAAAAAGAGATTAAAAAGATGGAAAAGATTATGGGAAGGAGATAAATAAATTTTTTTCTTTTTTTTAATCTTAAACCCAGAGTGGGGGTCTTGGCAGTTTTTTCTTCTTCTATACCTGCGGGTATGGGTGTGGTGGGTCTGAATTGTAATTCTTCCTTTCCTGCTATGCCCCTTTTTTCCAAAATCTTTAAAACTCTTTCCAGGTCTTGTTGAACCTGCAAGGCAGTGGAATATCTCTTTTCCCTATTTTTTTCAAGGCATTTGAAGACAATTTTTTCCAGTTCCGGAGGAAAATTAATTACCTGTGAAGTTATGCTTGGAGGATCCACATTCAATATGTTATAAATTATATTTGTGATTATCTCACCCTGGAAGGGTTTTCTGTAAGTAAAAAATTCGTACATCAATACCCCTAAGGAAAATATATCCGTTCTCCTGTCTAAGGGTTCCCCCTTTATCTGTTCTGGGGCAAGGTAGGCAGCAGTTCC
>JBBFMJ010000119.1:0-2941 GCA_037478515.1 Thermoanaerobaculia bacterium | reverse complement strand
CAGGGTCATACCTGTTTGGGTCAGATGGCTTTCAATATGTGTGGATTTGGCAATTCCAAAATCCATAATTTTAATGGAGCCATCATCCTGAATTCTGATATTTGCTGGCTTTATATCTCTATGGATTATGTTATTTTCATGGGCATAGTGAAGCCCTTTGCAGACCTCTATGAGGATTCTGATTTTTTCTTCCAGGGCAAAGGTTTCACCTCTTTTTATCTTTTTATCTAAATCTTCCCCTGTTAAAAATTCTAAAACTATATAGGGAACCCCATCCTGAATTCCAAAATCATAAATGGTAGTTATGTTGGGATGTCTTAAATTTCCTGCAAATTCTGCTTCCCTGAAGAACCTTTTTCTTATCTCTTCTTCATCCACCTGACAGGTCTTTATAGCAACTGCTCTCTTTATATAGGGGTCCCTTCCTTTGTAGACAACTCCAAAGCCCCCAACTCCAATCTTTTCTTCTATCTCATATTTACCGATCTTTTCAGACACGATTAAATTTTATACAATTTTTTATAAAAAATCAATAGAAAATGTGTGGGATTTCTTGGGTAAGCACTTCTGAACCATCTCTTTTGATTAGTATATCCTCTTCCAAACGCACCCCTATTCCCCTGTAAGGGGATTTATCATCTTCTGGTATATAAATCCCTGGTTCTATGGTAAAAACCATTCCTGGTTTCAGTTTTACCTTTGGATCCTCCATTCCATAAGAATCTGCATCGTGGACATCCAGACCTACCCAGTGCCCCATACGATGGGGAAAATATTTTTTGTGAAGGTTTTTTTCAAGGACTTCCTCCAAGGATTTTTTTAATATTTTCAATTCTATGAGTTTTTCTGCAACTTTTCTTTGACAAATCTGATTTAGTTCATATAAAGATATCCCTGGCTTTGAAAGGGTAATCATTTCTTCTAAAACTTCCTTTACAGCAAAATATATATTCCTTTGCTTTTCTGTGGGCTTACCTTCAGGGAATATGGTTCTGGTGACATCTGAGGCATAACCCTGATAAAGACAACCGCTATCAATGAGTAAAAATTCCCCTTTTTTTATCTTTGAATTATTTTTATTATAATGCAGGTAGGTAGCATTTACCCCTGATGCAACAATGGATGGAAAGGACTCACCTTGGGCTCCATTTTTTATATAATTATATTTAAGCATTGCTTCCACTTCATATTCCCATTTTAAATTTTTTGCCTTCTCAAAGATATCCAGATAGGCAACTTTTGTTATTTCAATGGCTTTTTTTATCTTTTCTATTTCCTCTTTTTCTTTAATCAACCTTAAAGGGTTTATTACGCTCCCTGAATCTATTATTTTCTGAGGGGTTTTATCTGCCCTCTGTTCTTTTTTAAGTTTTTGCAGGACCTGAAGGACTTTAAAATCCTGCTCTGGAAAGACACCCCATTGATAATAAAAGGTTTTTTCACCAATTAAATTTTCATAAAGGACTTCCTGCCACTTTTCTATGGGATAAGCCAGATCAACAGGAAGGGTTTGGATTGCTTTTTCCGGTCCCAATCTTTTTCCTGTCCATTTTTCCTCTTCTTCATTTCTTGGAAGACAGAAAAAAATATAGGGTTTCTGGGAATTGGCTTTGATTATTAAAGCACTGTCCGGTTCCTCAAATCCTGTTAAATATAAAAATTTTCTTTCCTGATAAAACTTTTCACTTCCACCCAAACTTAAGGTTGAAGGTCTTCCCCACAAAAATATTACCCCTTCCTTTAAACTGGAAAGGAGCTTTTTTTTCCTTCCCAGGTAATTCATAAGTATTTTAAAGTTTCCTTAACTATATCTGCCCTTTGACCCTGGGGTTCTAATTTTAAAAATTCCTGAAAGGTCTCCTTTGCCTTTTCCATATTTCCTTCCCTTAAATAGATAAATCCGAGTTCATAATAAGCATTTGAAAATTTTGGGTCCACTGAAATAGCTTTTTCCAGTAAAGGTTTTGCTTCAGCATCTTTTCTGGCGTTTAATAGTTCAGCAGCTTTATTAAATAATGCCTCAGGGGACTCTGGCTGAAGCTCATTAAGTTTTTTCTGATACTCCATTGCCTTTTCCTTATTACCCTTTTTGTTGTAAACAGAAATGAGAACCCTTAAAGCATTTGGAGCATCTTCAGAAGAAACCAGGGCTTTTTCTGCTTTTTCAATGGCACTGTCGAGCTTTCCTTCTTCTTCATCCAGAGCAGCAAGGATAACCATTGCCTTATAATAATCTGGCTTAATTTTTAATGCGTTTTCAAAATGTTCCCTTGCCTTTTTTAAATCCTTTGCTTCAAGGGCTTTTCTTCCTTCTTCAAATTCTTTAAGATGGGGGTTTTCTGCCATTTCTTTTTCATATAGTTCCTTTTCGATTTCTGCTTTTGTCTTTAAGGTAAAATCCTTTTGAATTGAAGCCATTATTTTGGGTTTTACATTTTCTTTAAGTTCCAGATAACCTTCTTTGCTCAAGGTAAAAAGGTATACCTTGGTTCCATCTGTTACAGCAATATCATATTGACCTTTTTTGTCTGTTTTTGTTTCTTTTTTGTAATCACCTATCTCAGGGCAGGTGACATAAACTGTCACTCCTTCTATGGGTTTGCCTTGAGAATCATAAACATATCCCCAAACCCTTGAAAGTGCCTGGCACTGCAGAAAACAGGGAAACATTAAAGCAATAAAAAAAATTTTTATATATTTCATATTTACCCCCAAACTATTTATTCCTTTCATTTTATCAAAAAAAACCTTTTCCTGCAATTTTTACCTCTTTATTAATACGATTGCCATAAAAAATATGTTAAACTTTACCTATGGATTTAAAATATAGAAGAGCCACAGAAAAGGATTTTGAAGGGCTTTCCCTGCTTTTTAATGAAGTATTTGGAAAGGATACTGGGCCGGATTTTTTTAATTGGAAATATAGAAAAGGATATTCTTT
>JBBFMJ010000118.1:0-6161 GCA_037478515.1 Thermoanaerobaculia bacterium | reverse complement strand
TATTTCTATTTATTATACAATATATTCTTAGTTTGTCAAATTATTTTGGCTTATAAATCGACTTTTGGCACAAGCCCCAAGCTCGACCCCTACGAAAGCTTGTTTAATTTTTCAAGGAATGAAAAAACCTTTAAATTTATGTTAAAATTAAGAGCAAAATAAAATAATTTTTTAGGAGGTATCTATGAAAGTTTTAATTTGTGATAAGGTTTCAAAGGGAGCCATTGAAAAAATGAAAAATGCAGGGCTTCAAGTGGATGATAAAGCAGGTATCACCCCTGAGGAGCTCCTTTCAATTGTGGAAAACTACGATTGTATTGTTGTAAGGTCAGCCACCAAGGTTAAAAGAGATGTAATAGAAAAGGCAAAGAATTTAAAACTTATTGTAAGGGGTGGCGTTGGGGTGGACAATATTGATGTGCAGGCAGCAAAGGAAAAGGGAATTGAGGTGATGAATACTCCAAAGGCATCCACTGAATCCGTTGCAGAACTTGCCATTGGGCTTATTTTTGCCCTTGCAAGGAAAATCCCTCAGGCAGACAGGTCTATGAAAGAAGGAAAATGGGAAAAGAAAGCCTTTGAGGGGCTGGAAGTTGGTGGAAAAACGCTTGGAATTATTGGAATAGGAAGAATAGGCCAGTCCGTTGCCAAAAAAGCAAAGGATCTGGGAATGAAAGTGCTTGCCTGGGATCTCTATATAAAGGACTCCCCCCTTCCCTTTGTTAAAATGGTTTCAAAGGAAGAACTTTTGAAGGAATCTGATTTTATATCCCTTCATATACCCTTTGAAAAAGATAAAGGTCCAACCCTTGGGGAAAAGGAATTTGAAATTATAAAAGAAGGGGCATTTATTGTAAATGTGGCAAGGGGTGGTACAGTTTCAGAAAAAGCCCTTCTGGAGGCTTTAAAGGGAGGAAAAATCCAAGGGGCAGCCATAGATGTCTTTGAAAAGGAGCCCACAGATAATATGGAACTGGTAAAACATCCCAATGTAATTTGCACACCCCACATTGGTGCCTCCACAAAAGAAGGACAGGCAAGGGTTGGGGATGAAGTTGCAGAAATAATAATAAATTATTCCAAAAAATAATGGGATTGAGGAATACCCTTTTAGAATTTATAGAAAATTATAAAAAAAGTGGGAGGGAAATGGAGCTTGCCCTCTTTAAACCCTTAAATTTAAAAAAGTGGCTCAAATTGGGTTTTTTGAGTTTTTTTAATATGATACCCCTTTTTCTCTTTCTTTTCTTTTTAAATTTTTTAATAATTCCTTCAAAGTTTATGAACTGGAATAAGATTTTTCCAGTTCTTCCACATATTTTTATGATTTTTCCCTTTATTTTTTTGTTTTTTTTGATTTTTTTTGCCCTTTTCCTTTATATATCAGGATATTCTAATTACTTTTACCTGGAATTCCTCCTGAAAAAGAGAGAAGGCCTGAATTCCATATTTTCAGAAAATAAAAAACTGATTTTCAATTATTTCATTTTAAATATTTTTTTGTACCTCCTTCTGGCTTTTTCTATGTTTGCAGGTTTTGGGACAATTTTGTTTTTCAGGGAATTTTTTTCTGGTTTTTTTGCAGTCCTCTTTGGTATAATTTTCATTTTTCTTTTTGCTCTGGTCAATATTTTTGTAAAGGATATATTCCTTCCTTTATCTTATTTTAAAAATGGTACTATTCTTGAAAATTTGAATTCTGCTCTTCAAGTTGTTTCCCTAAATGCCTTTAAATTTTTTTCCTACTGTGTCCTTAAATTTATTTTAATAATTATACTCACTTCTGGAATTGTTTTTATGGGGCTTATGAGCTTAGGGATACTTTTTTTAATTTTTATAATACCTATTTTAGGACAGACAGCCCTTCAGCCAGTTATATATTTTTTAAATCTCTTTGGCTTAAATTTTTTCAAAAGCATATCAAATTTAGAAGAATCTTATTGATTAAATGCTAAAGGTTAAAATTCAGGGAAAGGAATATAAAATTGAAAAGGTTAAGTCAGGGATTTCCCTCCTTAAAAAGTTAAATCTTATACCTGAATGCTGTATCCTTTTAAAAAATGGAAAAATTGTGGATCTGGAGGAAAGATTTGAAGAAGGGGATGAAATTGAAATTATAGTTTTTGGCTGGGAAAATTTATGAAATGTCATATCTGCGGACAGAGGGGCTCCATTGATTTAAAACATCACAATTTAAAGGTCTGTGAAGTTTGCTTTATAAAATTTTTCAAAAAAAAGGTTGAAAAGACCATAAAGGATTTAAAATTATTTGAAAAGGATGAAAGGTTGCTCATTGCTGTTTCCGGTGGAAAGGACTCTCAAGGGCTCTGGTATTTGCTTTGGGATATGGGCTATGAAGTGGATGGGGTCTATATTGATTTGGGATTCGGGGATGCCTCAAGAAAAGCCAAAGAAGCGGCAGAGGAAATTTCAAGAATTTTGGGGAGAAAATTATATGTTATTGATTTAAAGGAAAGGTTTGGATACGATTTAAAGGAACTTTCCAAATATACAAAAAGGGTTGCCTGTTCCTTATGTGGCCTTGTAAAAAGATACATTATGAATGAAATTGCTTTAAAGGAAAATTATTCTGCCATAATCACTGGACATAATTTAGATGATGAGACAGCCACTTTGATGAAAAATGTACTCCGCTGGGAACTGGCATACCTTGGAAGGCAGACCCCCCTTCTGGAAAAATTTAATGGTTTTGTAAAAAAGGTAAAACCCTATGTTTTTTGTTATGAGAAGGAGACCTTTTTATATGTTTTAATCAAGGGTTTGCCTTATTCCAAAGAAGGTTGCCCTTATTCAAAAAAGGCAAAAAATAAGAGTTTAAAGATGGCATTTCATATTATGGAAAACTCTTCTCCTGGAACAAAATTAAATTTTATGAAACTTTTTTTAAAAAATAGAAGTTTTTTTGTACCCCTTCGGGAAAAAGAGCTTCAAAACCTTGTAAAAAACTGTAAAATTTGTGGATATCCCACTGACAGGGAAATCTGTGCGCTCTGCACCATACTGGAAAGGATAAAAAATGAAAATAGCACTGATCTCTGATTCTCATGATAACTTAAATTTAATTAAAAGATTTGTGGAGGATATCAAGGGGAGGGGGGTGGATTTGATTATACATCTGGGGGATATAATCTCGCCCTTTTCTGCAAGGGAATTTTTAAGGGCAGAAAAGAAAATTATTTCAGTTTTTGGAAACAATGATGGGGAGGTAAAAGGGCTTTCAGACCTTCTGGATATAAAGCCCTTTCCCAGGGAACTGGAAATAGATGGGAAAAAAATTTTGCTCTACCACGACCCCCTCTTTGATGAAAATAAGGTAGAGCCCTGGGATTTTCTTTTTTATGGACATACGCACAAAAAATACTTTATAAAAAGGGGAAAGACACTTATAATAAATCCAGGGGAACTCTGCGGATACCTGACATCCCTTTCAACTTATGTGACCTTAGACCTAAAAAATCCAGTTCCACACTTTCATAATTTATGAATAAATTATAAAAAAAATGGTATAATAGTATGGGAGGTTTATATGGAAAAAGATAAACCATTGATTTCATCAGAAGAAAATGAAAAGGCCTTTGAAGAATTTAAAGAAAGGCTGGAAGGGGTAAGCTGGAAAAAAATAGTTAATCAGACCAAGACCTTTATTCAGGAAAATCCAGGAAAAGCTGTCCTGATTGGGCTTGGCATAGGTTTTTTGCTGGGCTACCTTGTCAGAAAAATTAAAGATTGAAGAAAAAATCCTGATTAAAGCAGGGGAAGAATTTATAAAGGAAAATCCTTTCCTTTCAGTAGGAGTTTCTTTTGCTCTGGGATATTTTCTTGGATACTGGAAAGGAAAGGATATAATGCAGAAGACCTCTGAAATTTTATTTGCCCTTGCTTCAAAGGAAATTTTAAAGAACCTTCAAGAAAAGGAAAAGTGAGATTCCTGCATATCTCTGATTTACACTGGGGAAAAAAACTTTCCCCCCTATATGCTTATAATTTAAGAGAATTTATTAGAAAGGAAAAATTTGACTCCATTTTAATTACTGGAGACCTTACCCAGAGGGCAAAAAAGAGGGAGTTTATTTCTATAAAAAGATATCTGGATTCATTAAATACCCCTTATCTTGCCATTCCAGGGAACCATGATGTGCCCTTATATCCAGTCCATCTGAGATTTTTTGCTCCTTATTTGAGATTTAAAAAATTTTTCAAAGATGAACTGGAGCCAGAACTTATAACAAAGAATGTCTGTGTCTTTGGTCTGTGTTCAGCCCATAGTTTTACCTCTTCTGAGGGAAGAATTAAGAAAAGTCAGGTGGAAATTTTAAGGAAAAAGCTTTTGAGAACTTCCCCTTCACAGAAAATTATCATTTTAATCCACCATCCCATAATCTATGCTGACCCCACGGACAGGGACAGGACAATCTGGGGAGCCCCCCTTTTAATTGACCTTTTTAATGAATTGCCACCGCATTTAATTTTATCAGGGCATTACCACCATAGATTTTTTTATAATTTAAGGGATTTTTATCCAAAACTTTCAAAGGATACCTATCTGTTTTTTACTTCCACAAGCACTGCTGAAAGGGGGAGAAAGAAAGAGGAAGGAAGGGTTGGTTTTAATGTAATTGAAATCTTTGAAGATATAAAAATTGATAGATTTATAAGTAATGGAAAAAATTTTATAAATAATGAGAGTATAACATTGAAGGGAAATTATGGAAGAGAAAAAACTTTTGCTCTTTGATATTGATGGGACAATCCTTACCACCTTCGGACAGGCAAAAAATGCCTTTTCTTCTGCCTTAAAGGAGGTCTTTGGGACTGCTGGAAGGATAGATTCCTTTTCCTGGTCTGGAAAACTGGATCCCAACATAGTAATAGAGCTTATGGACGATGCTGGTTTTAAAAAGGAATATATTCTTCAAAATCTTGAAAGGGTTCTGAGGTTATACGAAAAAATCCTTGAAAGGGATATAATTCCAGAAAAAGTCAATGTCAAGGAAGGTATAAGGGAAGTTCTCAAAGAGGCCTATAAGGATAAAAATATAATACTGGGGCTCTGTACTGGAAACACCCCTGAAGGTGCCAGGATAAAACTTTCTGCCGTAAATCTTTACAAATATTTCAAAATAGGTGCCTATGGAACTGACGGGGATAGGAGAGAAAAACTCCCGCCCATTGCAAAGCGGAGGGCTGAGGAATTTTTTAAGGTTAAGATAAAGGATAATAATGTTTATGTAATAGGGGATGCCCCTGCAGATATTGAAAGTGCAAAGTTTAATGGTTTTTATAGCATTGCGGTGGCTTCTGGCTTCCATAAAAGGAAAGAACTGGAAAATCATTTTCCAGACCTTTTAATTGAAAATTTAAAGGTCGGCAGGGATGAGTTCTGGAGATTTATAAGGAATGGAAAACCATAATGCTATGTTCTGGGAGGTGGAAGGGGAGAGGGTAAGGTGCCTTTTATGTCCTCACAGATGCCTTATAAAGGATGGGGAAAGGGGAATCTGTCAGGTAAGGTACAACGATGGAGGAGTTTTAAAGACCCTGGTTTTTTCAAAGATTGCTGCAGCCCACCTGGATCCCATTGAAAAAAAACCCTTTTTCCATTTTTTTCCTGGCTCAAAGAGTTTTTCCATTGCCACAGTGGGGTGTAATTTCAGATGTATATTTTGCCAGAACTGGTCCCTTTCCCAGGCACCAAAGGAAGAAGGTTCCATTTATGGAGAAGAACTTACACCAGAAAATATTGTAAATTATGCAAAAATTTATAATTGCAAATCCATTTCCTATACCTATTCAGAACCAACAATTTACTATGAAACCGCTTATGAAACCTCAAAAATTGCAAAGGAAGAAGGGCTTTATAATAATTTTGTAACCAATGGTTTTATTGAAAAGGAACCCCTGTTGAATTTAAAAGGGCTTCTGGATGCAGCAAATGTGGACCTGAAAAGTTTTTCTGAAAATTTTTATAAAAAATATTGTGGTGGGAAATTGACTCCAGTTTTGGAGACTTTAAAAAGGATGAAAGAAATTGGAATATGGGTTGAAGTTACAACCCTTCTCATACCAACTTTAAATGATTCCGAGGGTGAAATAAGGGATATCGCAAGGTTTATAAAAAATGAATTGGGGCAGGATACTCC
>JBBFMJ010000117.1:0-6165 GCA_037478515.1 Thermoanaerobaculia bacterium | reverse complement strand
ACGAGTAAAAAATCAAAAGCCTTTTTATCCACCAGAACTTTATCTTCTAAATCTAAATCTTCAAATTCTCCCATAGGCACCTCTTTTTATTATACCATTTCAGGGAAGATAAAATTTAAATATTTTGTTAAAATATTATTATGAATTTAATTGAAAAGGAAAAGAAATTGAGAAATTATATAAAAAATTTAGAAAGTTGCCTTGTGGCACTTTCTGGCGGGGTGGATTCTTCTTACCTTACACTAATTGCCCATCAGGAATTAAAGGATAAAATGCTTGCTATAACTGCAGATTCCCCATCTCTTCCAGGGGAAATGAAAAAAATAGTTCAAAAATTTATAAAAAAATTTAAAATTCCACATATTTTTATTAAAACAGAAGAGATAAAAGACCCTATTTATTATAAAAATGATGGTTTAAGATGTTATGCCTGCAAGAGGCAGCTTTTTAAAAAAATGAAAGAAATTGCAAAAAAGGGTGGTTTTAAAGTGATAATTGATGGAACGCAGGGAAGTGATTTGACAGATGAAAGGCCTGGGAGGAAGGCAGCAGAGGAATTGAAGGTCTTAAGCCCTTTGATTTTATTTGATTTCAAGAAAGAGGAAATAAGAAAAAGGGCAAAGGAACTGGGTATTGAACAGTGGGATTTACCAGAAAGTGCCTGCCTTTCTTCCAGAATAATTCAAGGGGAAAAAATAACAGTGGAAAAATTAAAAATGGTGGAAAAAGGAGAGGAATTTTTAAAGAAAATGGGTTTTAAAAAGTTAAGGGTAAGGCATCATAATTTACTTGCCAGGATTGAGGTGGAAAAAGGTGAAATAGAAAGGTTTTTTGATATGAAATTGAGGGAAAAAGTTTTAAAGTTTTTTAAAAAAAATGGCTTTCAGTTTGTAACCATAGATATGGAAGGTTATAAACGAGGGGGTGGGAATCTTCGTAAAATAATAAAAAATAATGAAAGGAGTGGAGTATGAAAAAATTTTCAATTATTATTCTATGTGTGGCATCCCTTGTATTTGGAATGGTAATAGCAGGACTCTTTGATACTGATTCAAGAAGCCAAGCAACTTCAAATCAAGTTCAAGAAGTTAAAACAATTCCCATTGCCTCAGGAGAAACTTGCTGTCCTAATTTTGCAGAGATAAATAAAAGGGTAAGTCCTGCTGTGGTGGCAATTTATTCTTCAAAAATAGTAAAATACCGCCATCCCTTCTTTGACGATGATTTCTTTAAGTTTTTCTTTGGATATGAAAAGGATCAGGGTGAAGAGGAAAAAGTCCAGAGTGGTGGAAGTGGCTTTGTAATTTCTCCCGATGGTTATATCCTGACAAATAACCATGTGGTTGCAGATGCCGATGAAGTTGAAGTGGTTCTGGGAAAAGAAGAGCTTATAAAGGCAAAGGTGGTGGGAAAGGATGCCCCCACGGACCTTGCACTTTTAAAAGTGGATTATAAAGAACCCCTTCCCTATCTTATTTTAGGGGATTCAGATAAACTGGAAATTGGGGAATGGGTTATGGCAGTGGGATTTCCCCTTGCTTATGGTAAAACTTTAACTGTTGGGGTTATTTCAGCAAAGGAAAGAAAGATAGGAATTTCTGAAAAGACCACTTCCTTTGAAAATTTCCTTCAAACCGATGCAGCCATAAACCCTGGAAACAGTGGTGGTCCCCTTGTAAATATAAGGGGTGAAGTAATTGGGGTAAATACAGCCATATCTCTTGCAGGTCGGAACATTGGGTTTGCAGTTCCTATAAATCAATTTAAAGCCATCGAGGATCAACTTAAAACAAAAGGAAAGGTAATAAGGGGTTATCTGGGCGTCAGAATTACAGAGGTTACTGATGAAGTAAAGAAGGCATTTAAATTAAAGGAGGCAAAGGGTGCCCTGGTTCAAAATGTGGAGAAGGGTTCTCCTGCAGAAGAGGCAGGTATAAAGCATGGAGATATTATTATAAAGGCAGATAAAAAGGATATTGAAAAACCACAGGATTTGATTGATTATATTGCTTCTCAGAAACCAGGAACAAAGGTTAAGGTGGTGGTTTTAAGAGATGGTAAAGAAAAGGATTTTGATGTAAAACTGGGAGAAAGGAAAGAAGAAGGAGAGGAAGAGTTGGAGCAGAAGGAAGAGCAGGGAGAGGGAAGGGATATTTCAAAGCTCGGGATAACCATAGATGAGATTACCCCAAGGTACAGAAGCTATTACAGAATACCTGAAGAGATAAGTGGTGTTTTGGTTTTAAGGGTAAAGAGAGTTTCCAAGGCATATGAGAGGGGTTTGCGGGAAGGGGATGTGATTATGGAAGCCAATGGAAAAGAGATAAGAACTCCTCAGGACTTAAAAAAGGTATACAAATCCCTTTCAAAGGATGAATATTTAAACCTTTATGTTTACAAACCAGGGAAAAATCCCACTTCAATATTTATTATGATACCTGTTGAGGAATAATGGGGATTCCTGTACTGATTGCAGATGATGATGCAAAGATAAGAAATTCCTTAAAAAGGGTTCTGGAACTGGAAGGTTTTAGCATAGAAGAAGCGTCGAACGGGGTGGAGGCAATGGAAAAAATTGGATCCACCCCTTTTTATTGCATAATTTTGGATTTAAAGATGCCTCAGATGGATGGGGAAAAATTATTTGAAGAATTAAAAATATTAAATATTCCAGTGCCAGTGATAATACTCACAGGGCATGGAGATATACCACAGGCAGTTTCCTTTATAAAAAAAGGTGCCTTTGACTTTATTGAAAAACCCCCTTCTATGGAAAAAATAATAGAAGCAGTTAAAAAGGCAACCTCCCTTTATCAGCAGAGTTTGAAATTAAAGAAACAGGAGGACTATGAAAAATTCAGGTTTACTTTAATTGGAAATAGCCCAAAAATGTTACAACTTAAAAAGGAAATTGAAAAAGTTGCCTCCACAAATGTGCCAGTACTTATAACTGGTGAATCAGGGACAGGTAAGGAACTGGTAGCAAGGGCAATACATAATTTATCAAATTTAAAAAATGGTCCCTTTGTGGAAGTAAATTGTGCTGCTGTGCCTGATGAACTCATTGAATCAGAACTCTTTGGACATGAAAAGGGTGCCTTTACTGATGCAAAGGAAAAAATTTTGGGAAAGTTTGTTTTGGCAAATGGTGGTACAATCCTTCTGGATGAGATTGGGGATATGTCTTTAAAAGCACAGGCAAAGGTTTTGAGGGTAATTGAACTTGGAGAAGTTGAGCCCCTGGGCTCGTCAAAGAAAATAAGTGTAAGGGTAAGGGTTCTGGCTGCCACAAATAAGGACTTAAAAAAACTTATCTCTGAAGGAAAATTCAGAGAAGACCTTTATTACCGTTTATGTGTCTATCCAATAAATGTCCCACCTTTGAGGGAGCATCCCGAAGATATTGAAGAACTTGTAAACCATTTTTCTTTATTTTTTTCCTGGGAAAATGGGATTCCTCCCAAGAAATTTTCAAAGGAAGTAATTGAAATTTTAAAATGCCAGCCCTTTTATGGAAATATAAGGGAACTTAAAAATTTAGTGGAGCGCCTTATAATTTTATCCCCCGAAAGAGAAGTAAAATTAGAAAATCTTCCAAAGGAACTGTTTGAATTCAAGCCATCAAATTTAGAAGAAAAAATAAAAAATACTAATAGTTTGGAAGAGTTTTTAAATAAAATGGAAAAAGAGTATCTTTTATATTACCTTAAAATCTTTGACTGGAATATCACAAAACTCTGCAATTTTTTAAATATACCACGTTCAAATCTTTACAGGGCTTTAAATAGATTAAATATAAAAGGAGAAAAAGATGAGGATAGTTGAACTTTTAGAAAAGTCAAAGGCACTCTTGGAGGGGCATTTTATCTTATCTTCTGGGCTTCATTCTCCAAATTATCTTCAATGTGCCCTGATGCTTCAGTATCCTGATATGGCAGAAGAGGCAGGGAAACTCCTTGCAAAGGAGCTTAAAGAATTTAAAGCAGATTTAGTTGCTTCTCCTGCCTTAGGTGGAATTGTAATTGGGCAGGAAGTGGCAAGGGCACTGGGGGTTAGGGCAATTTTTGGAGAAAGACCAGAAAAGGAGATGGTTTTTAGGCGAGGATTTGAGGTAAAGGAAGGGGAAAGGGTAATTGTTATAGAAGATGTTGTGACAACTGGAAAGAGTTCAAAAGAAATAATTGAGCTGGTAAGAAAAGCAAAAGGTATTCCAGTTGCAGTGGGCTGCCTTGTTTTCAGGGGAAAGGAAAATCCCTTTGGCTTGCCCTTAAAATATCTCTGGAAAGTGGAATTCCCTGTTTATGACCCAAAAGTTTGTCCACAGTGCAAAGAGGAAAGCCCTGCTATAAAACCTGGAAGCAGAAAATAAATTTTTCATTTTTTTAAAAAAAATTGTAAAATAAAATATGTTTTACAATAAAATTATTTTAATTGAACTAATTTTGTACCTTCTTGGGATGCTTCTTATTGGAATTTATTTTACAAAGAGAAAATTTACACAGGAAGATTATCACCTGGGCGGGAAAAAAATTGTGGGCTGGGCTCTTGCCTTATCTGAAAGGGCAACAGGGGAGTCCGCTTGGCTTATTTTGGGCTTAACTGGTTTTGCCTATGCAAAGGGTCTCTCTGCCGTCTGGATTGCCTTAGGGTGCGTCCTTGGAATACTTGCTTCCTGGATTTTCCTTGCAAAAAAATTCAGGCAGGAGGCAGAAAAATACAATGTTTTTACTTATACGGAATATCTTGCAAGAAAACACAAAGAAAAGGAAAATTTTATAAGGTGGTATTCTTCTTTTATTATCATATTTTTTTACATTTTTTATATTTCAGCCCAGTTTGGAGGTGGCGGAAAGGTTTTAAATACCACCTTTGGTTTGCCTGAAACCTATGGGACATTACTATCTGCCATTGTGGTAATTTTATATTCAATGGCTGGGGGGTTTTTTGCAGTTGTCTGGACAGATGCAGTCCAGGCAATTTTAATGATACTTACCTTCATTGCAACTCCTATTTTTGCCCTTTTTTATATCTTAAAAAACAAAATTTCCTTTGAGCCCCTTTTTTCAAGCCCGGACCTTTTTTCTTTAACCGGTGGTGTTTTTGGATTTTCAGCAGGTATTTTAATTTTTAATAATTTGAGCTGGTTTTTTGGATATTTGGGGGGACAGCCCCAGCTTTCAACCCGATGGATGGCTATGAAAAATGATGAAGATGTAAAAAAGGGAATGTTTGTGGCAATCTTATGGACAATTTTTGCCTACTCAGGTGCCATTTCCATTGGAATTTTAGGGAATCTTTTAGTTGAAAAAGGAACTTTAAAAGATCCAGAATTTTTGCTCCCAGCCCTTGTCCTGAAATTATTCCCTGCCTGGTTTGGAGGGATTTTACTTGTTGGTGCCATTGCTGCAATGATGTCCACTGCCTCAGCCCAGCTTCTTCTTACCACAACTGCAATTTCTGAAGATGTCTATCATAAAGCATTAAAGAAGGATTTGGATGAAAGAAAACTTGTTTTAATATCCAGATTAACCCTTCTTTTTGTAGGAGTATTTGGCTTGATTTTAACCTTTACTTCAAAAAAATTAATTTATACCATTGTCTCCTGGGCTTGGGCAGGGATTGGTTGTTCCTTTTCCCCAGTCATAATTTTATCCTTTTTCTGGAAAAAATTTAACAGTTATGGTGCTATTGCTTCCCTTATGACTGGTTCTCTGACCACAATAATCTGGATGGCAACAGGGCTTGATAAATATTTTTCTTCTATTGCAGCAAGTTTTATTTTTGCCTTTACCTTTGCAATAATTTTTTCCCTTTCTTTTAAAAGTAATAAAAATTAAATTAATTCAATTAGTTTTTTAGGGGCAAAACCAATCCTTTCAATGGAAACATTTAAAAGCTCCTGATGAACTTCGGGTTTGTTATGGACATGCCCATGGATATTAAAATTACAATTATACTTTTCATATAAATTTCTTAAAGTTTTAATCTTTTCAAGGTCAAATTTGTCGTATTCATAAACAGGATAATGTGAAAAAAGTATCCTCTTTGATTTAAAGTGGGCAATAAATCCATTAATTTTTGTTATGTTTTCAGTTTCAATAAATTTAAAGGTATAATTTTTCCTATTATTTTCAAAAAAGTAAAAACCTGTCAGGACGAGAAAAA
>JBBFMJ010000116.1:0-6166 GCA_037478515.1 Thermoanaerobaculia bacterium | reverse complement strand
CAAAGATTGAGCCAAAAAAATTTGAAAGAAAAGAGAAGGTAAAGAAAGAAACCCTGCCTTTAAAACATAAAATTATAGAAGAGGAAGAAGAAGAGGAAATAGTTGACCTTAAAGCATTAAAGGGAAAGTCAGCAAAAGCCATTGAAGAACTTCAAAGACAGAAGGAAGAAGAGGAAGAAAGGGTAAAACTGAGAAAGGTAAAAAAACCCGTTGAAGAAGAGGTAAAACCAGCTCCTTTAAGTTTAAAAGAACAGGTGGAAAAGCTTAAAGAAATGATCCCCAGAGATAAGGAAATATTGCTCCCGGAAGCCAGTACTTTAAGGGATCTGGTAGAAAAACTTAATATTAAAATAAAGGATATTTTGCCCTTTTTTATGGAAAAAGGATGGAATATCTCAATAAATCAGCCCCTGACAAAGGAACTGGCTGACAAAATTGCCCAGGAGCTTAATTTTCAAATAAAATTCATCTCCTTTGAAGAGAGTTTGAAATTTCAGGAAAAGAAAAAAGAAAAGGGAAAGGGTACTCCAAGGCCTCCCATTGTAACCATTTTAGGACATGTAGACCATGGAAAGACAACCCTTATTGATTATATAAGGAAAACCAAAATAACTGCTTCAGAAGAAGGCGGAATTACTCAGGATATAGGAGTTTATGAAGTCACCCATAACGATAAAAAGATTGTCTTCATAGACACCCCAGGCCATGAAGCATTCTCTTATATGAGGGCAAAGGGAGCTCAGGTTACGGATATAATTATTTTAATTGTAGCAGCTGATGATGGAGTTATGCCCCAGACCATAGAATCCATAAGTCTTGCAAAACAAGCAAAGGTTCCAATTATTGTTGCAATAAATAAAATTGATAAAGGAAATGCCGATGTGGAAAGGACCATACAGCAACTTTCCCAGAGGGGTCTTATAAGGGATACCATGGGGGGGGATACGGTAATGGTACCAATCTCGGCTTTGAAAGGGACTGGAGTAAATGACCTTTTGGATATGATTCTCCTTACCGCTGAAATGCAGGAACTCAAGGCAGATTTAGAAGCACCGGCAAAGGGTGTTGTTTTGGAATCCAGAAAGGAGCCAGGGAGAGGAATTGTGGCAACAGTTATTCTCCAAGAAGGGATATTAAAAAAAGGAGATTATTTCATATGTGGAAGCACCTATGGTAAGGTAAGAAGCATAATAGGTGACAGAGGAAAGGTTTTAAATCAGGTTTCTGCTGGTTCTGGCTTTGAACTGGTAGGTTTTGAAGACCTTCCTGAACCAGGAGATATTTTAACCTATGCAAAGGATGAAGGGGAAATAAAAAAGATAGTGGAATTCAGAAAAGAACAACAAAGGATGGAACGGCTTAAGCCAAAGGTTTACAGTGTGGAAGGGCTTCTTCAGTTTAAAGATGAAGGGAAAAAAGTCCTGCCACTCATTTTAAAGGCAGAAAGCCATGGAACACTGGAGGTTTTGAAGGATAGTGTTAAAAAGGAAGAGACAGAAAAGGTGGAAGTAAACATAATTGGTGAGGGAGTTGGGGCTATATCCTATAATGATGTTATGCTGGCTTCCACTTCAAAAGCAACCATAATTGGTTTCAGGGTAAAGATTGACCCGATGGCGCAGCCCCTGATTAAATCAGAAAATATAAAAATAATAATCAAAAGTATAGTTTATGAACTAATGGATGAAATTAAGGAACTTATAAAGGGTATGATAGAGCCAGTTTGGGAAGACAAAACCCTGGGCAGGGCAGAGGTTTTGAAGATATTTAAGATACCCAATGTAGGAACGATTGCTGGATGCAAGGTTGTAAGTGGTTATGTTAAAAGGGGTGCCCTGGCAAGGATTATAAGAGAGGGGCAGGTGGCTTTTTCTTCAAGGATATCTTCTTTAAAGTATCAGAAGGAAGATAAAACAGAAATAAAACAGGGGTATGAATGTGGAATTGGTCTGGAAAAGTCCACAGAACTTAAAGAAGGGGATATAATTGAGGTATATGAAAAAGTGAGGGTTGAATAGAGAATGTATTTGCTAGTGGTGGAGTTAAAGATGGAACTGGAATGGAGCAATTCCCTGAAGGAAAAGAGGAGAGCAAAGCTTTCTCTGATTGAAAAACTTAAAAAAAATTTTAATTTAAATGTTTCAGAGATAGGCTTTAAAGATGAATCCAAAATAATTAATTTAGGTGTTTCCCTGGTGAATGGAGATATGGAAGTCCTGAAAAACATAGATTCCAAATTGAGGGCTTTCATTGAGAATAACTCTGAAGGGAACCTGTTTTTTTATAAATCTGCTTTTATTGACTGGAGCTGGGAATGAACAAAAAGGATATAAGATTGAGAAAAATGGAAGCGCAGATTCTTCATATTTTTTCCTTGAAAGCCATAGAAGCCAATGATGAAAGGATAAAAATGGTTATTTTTACAAGAATTTCTATGGCAGAAGATTTAAGGAGTGTAAATGTTTTTTTTAGAGTGTTGAAGGAAGGCCAGGGGGATGAGACCTTGAAGGCATTAAATAATGCAAAAGGTTATTTCAAAATGGCTTTAAGGGAAAATAGTTTTTTCAGGTTTATACCTGAGATTTCCTTCTGTTATGATAATTTTTGATAAATATGAATAATTTAATAAGTTTTTTAAAGAAAAAAAATTCCTTTTTAATTTTATCCCACCAGCATCCCGATGGTGATTCTGTGGGGTCTGCCCTGGCTTTAAAATGTATTCTAGAGAAATTAGGCAAGAGAGCAAGGATTGTAAATACTGATCCTCTTCCTTTTAATTTAAGAAAAATACAGGGAAAGGAGCATTGGGAGATAATGGAAAAACTTCCAGGGGACTTCCCTTCCAGTTATGATGGAACTTTTGTACTGGAATGCCCTTCCCTTGAAAGGACTGGCTATAGCAATATTAAAGATATACCCCTTATTAATCTGGATCATCATATTTCAAATCAAAAATACGGGGATTATGTGATTGTAAGACCAGAAATTCCCTGTATTGGAATAATAATTTTTGAAATAGCGAAAAATTTAGATATAAAGATAACAGAGGAGATGGCAAATTATCTTTACATTTCCTTGGTGACAGATACAGGGCAGTTTTGCTATGCCAATTCAACCCCTCAGGCCTTTGATTTTGCTTCCCAGCTGGTCTCTTTTGGGGCAAAGCCAGATGAGGTCTCAAAACTTTTATATGAAAATTATCCTGCTTCTTCTGTTAAACTCAAAGGACTTTTACTTTCCACCCTGGAAATTGAAAAGGATGGGAAGGTGGCAATTTTAAAGTTTCCCTTATGCTTTCTTAAAGAGACAAATTCCCTCCCTCAGGATGCAGAAGGCGTAATTGATGAACCTAGAAAAATAGAAGGAGTAGAAGTTGCTGTTATGCTGAGGGAAGAAGAAGGAGGAAATATAAAAATTTCTATGAGATCCCAGGGAAACATTGATGTGGAAAGGATAGCCAGAAAGTATGATGGTGGAGGGCATAAAAATGCAGCAGGATTTACAATTAAAGGAAATTTTATAGAAGCAAAAAATTTGATTTTAAAGGAGATAGGGGAAAGCTTATAATGGAAAGGGATGGAATTTTATTTATTGACAAATCAAAGGGCTATACTTCACACGATGTGGTGGCAAAGGTTAGAAAAATCTTAAAATTAAAGAAAATTGGGCATACTGGAACCCTGGACCCCCATGCTCTTGGTCTTATGGTTTTATGCCTTGGAAGAGCAGTTCGCCTTCAGCAATTTTTAACAGGCCTTAATAAAAGTTATACAGGAGAGATAAAATTTGGTTATTCCACAGATACCTATGATATTGAAGGCAAGCCCATCTCTGAGCCAGTGGAGGTCAAAGATTTAAACCTTGATAGATTAAATGAACTGGCAAAAAAATTTACTGGAAAGATTGTTCAGACCCCGCCACCCTTTTCTGCAAAGAAATATTTAGGAAAAAAGTTTTATGAACTGGCAAGGGCAGGACTTCCTGTTCCCCAGATAAGCAAGAATGTGGAAGTTATGAAATTTAATTTCTCATCTCTGGAAGGGGATATTGCAAAATTTGAAATAGAATGTTCCTCAGGTACCTATATCCGCTCCATTGCCCATGAAATAGGAAAGCTTTTAGGTTGTGGCTCCTTTCTCTATTCCTTGACCAGGACCAGAATTGGCTCCTTTACCTTGGAAAAGGCAATAAAAATTGAGGATTTTGAACTCCTTCCAGAAGAAAAAAAACTTGCCGAACCCCACTTTGTACCCATAAATGATTTAACTTTAAATATTCCATCCCTGGTTCTGGATAATTTACAGATAAGAAAGATTATAAAAGGAAATGAAGTTTACCATTATGACCCTGACTTTCCAAGGAGTGAGAGGGGTGGTTTTGTCCAGATTTACACTAAGGACCAAATTTTTTTAGGAATTGGGGAAATGGAAAGAAAGGAAAGTGGGACCATTTTGATAAAACCAAAGATAATTTTAAGGGATAAGATTTAAAGGATTGAAACCCTTTGACTATTTAATTCTTTTTTTATTTTTAATTGCCACACTAATTTTAGGCCTTTATTTTTCAAAAAAAAAGAAACAAAACACAGGTGACTTTTTTCTATCCAATAGAAATTTAAGCTGGTGGCTTGCTGGGACTTCCATGGTGGCTGCTTCTTTTTCCTCTGATACACCCCTTGCAGTTACTGAATTTGTTTATAAAAATGGAATTTATGGAAACTGGTACTGGTGGTCCTTTGCAATTCAGGGTTTGATGGTAACCTTTCTTTTTTCCAAGTTATGGAGGAGGGCAGAAATTTTAACAGATGTGGAATTCTTTGAATTCAGATACTCTGGGAAAAGTGCGGCATTCCTTCGTGCTTTTAAAGCATTCCTTGGGGCAGTTATTGCAAATTCCATTATTTTGGGCTGGGTAATCCTGGCAATGGCTACAATTTTGAAGGTTTCTTTGAATTTAAATCCCTATTTTGCAACCTTTTTATGCGTGGTAATTGCATTGATATATTCCATGGCATCGGGGCTTATAGGAATTGTGGCAGTAGATTTTTTTCAATTTATCATTGCTATGGCTGGTTCCATTATCCTTACAGTTTTTGCAGTAGATAAAGCAGGGGGCTTAGGTTCACTGGTTTCCCATTTTTCTTCAAGCCCTGAAAAACTCCACTTTCTCCCTTCAATTCAGGATAGTTTTTTCGTTACTTTTTTGGTTTATATTGGAATGCAATGGTGGTGTGCTTCCAATGCTGACTCTGGTGGAGGAATACTGGTTCAGAGGATGCTGGCATCAAAGAATCCTCAGGAGTCCTTTAAAGCAATGCTCTGGTTCAATATTGCCCATTATGCCCTGCGAACCTGGCCATGGATTTTATGCGGACTTTCAATTTTAATCCTTTTTCCAGGACTCCAAAATCCCAAGGATGGCTATCCTATGCTTTTTATGAGTGTATTGCCTGAGGGGCTTAAAGGGCTTATGGTGGCTTCCCTTATGGCTGCCTTTATGTCCACTGTGGATTCTTCCCTTTCCTATTCTTCCGCCTATCTTTCCCATGATTTATACAGAAGATTTATTGTAAAAGGAAAGGATGAAAAACACTATGTAAGGGTTTCAAGGTATTCAATGGTTTTGGTGGTAGTTTTTGCAGCCCTTGCTTCCCTTACAATGAAAAGCATTAGTGGTGCCTGGCTATTTTTAACCCTTTTAGGAAGTGGTGCTGGCTCTGTTAAAATTGCCAGATGGTACTGGTGGAGGATAAATGCCTGGTCGGAAATATCAGCCATGGCTTCTTCCCTTACCGTAAGCATACTTTTAAATACCCTTACCTCTTTTCCATACTGGCAAAAACTCATAATAAACATTCTGGCAAGTGCTTTTGTCTGGATAACTGTCACCCTTCTGACAAAGCCCGTGGATGAAGAAAAACTTATAAATTTTTATAAAAAAGTAAAGCCCTCAAAATTGGGATGGAAAAAGATAAGCCAGAAGGTTCTAATTGAAGGAGAAAGTTTATCTTTAAAGAAAGAGGTCTTTTTCTGGATTTTAAGCGTTATTTTTATCTATGGAATTACCTTTTCCATTGGAAAATTTTTGCTTTTGGAATTTCTGGAAGGTTTAGTTTTAATTTTAATTTCTGGAATTTGCTTTTATTTAATTTACAAATTTGCCTTAA
>JBBFMJ010000115.1:0-6167 GCA_037478515.1 Thermoanaerobaculia bacterium | reverse complement strand
ATTTCTTCATCATATTCTTTTGAGAGATCAAAAACAAAGAAAGGAACCTTTAAAGTTTTGCATACCCTTTCTGCATCTTTTAATTCTTCCTCCTCCTGGGGTCCATAACACCCCCCCTTCTTTTTTTGTGGTATTTCCCCTCCTGCCCAGATTTTCATAGAAACACCAGTAACTTCATACCCTTTTTCTTTAAGTAGAGCAAGGGCAACAGAAGAATCAACTCCACCGGAAAGTCCCACAATTACCTTTTCCATTTAAATATTATAACCCAGTTTTAAATTAAAATATTTTGAAAAGTTATGAACTAATGTTTGTGGTAATGGGAATGAGCCAGCTGTCTGTGTTTATGTTTATGCTTATGAATTAAATTTGCTTCAATTAAAAGCTCTTCCTTTGACAGGAGTTCTTCTATGGCACCATCATATATAATTTTATGGTCTTCCGATAAAAGTATAGCCCTTTCTCCAAGTTCAGGGGCAAGGCTTAAATTATGGGTACTTATAATGGAGGTTACAGGAAGGTCCCAGAGAAGGTCTATTATATATCCCTGGCTCTTGGGGTCTAAATTTGCCATGGGCTCATCTAAAAGAAGGACCTCTGGCTGTAGGGCAAGAAGACAGGCAAGGATCAGTTTTTGCTTTTCCCCGCCACTTAATTCAAAAGGAGGAATGTTTAAATATTTCTCAATTTCCAAAAGTTTTGCCCACCTTAAAACAATTTCTCTGGTTTCTTTTTCAGGCAAATCCAGCTGCCTCAAACCAAAGGCAATTTCATCATAACAGGTGGGATTGAAAATCATCACATCGGGTGATTGAAAAAGCATCACATTTGATTTTCTAAAATTTTTTGAAAATTCTGCATTTTTAAAACTACCCTTTTCAATGCTTTGACCCTTAAAAAAGTACTTGCCCTTTTCTGGAAATATTAGCCCGTTTAATATCTTTAAAATAGTTGATTTGCCACTTCCATTACAGCCCAAAAGAACAACCCTTTCCCTTTCTTCAATTTTAAAACTTATTTCCTTTAAAACCTCTTTTTCATTGTAAGAGAAAGTAATTCCTGAAACCTCAATCATTGAAAAAACCTCTTGATTTCATCCCCAGGGCTGCCTCTTTTGCATTATTTATGGACTTTGTAAAAAAATAATTTATCTCTGCCTTTGAAAAATACTTTAGAAGTTTTTTATCATTAACTATAACCCTGCTCTTTTGGGCAAATTTCATATCTTCCATTATTTTATTATAATGGATAATCTGGCTTAAAGCAATGGAGAGAAGGGCTGATAGATTTTTGGAAAAATTAAGGGCAAGAAATAAATTTGTGTGGGAAATGAAAAAAAATGTAAGATAAGTCAGAAGGAAAACCCTTAAATTTATCAAAATAATATAGTCAAAATCCACTTCTGATTTAATGCCAGTAAAAATAGCATAAGCAAGGGTTATGGTTAAATTAAATAAAAGTATGCTTAGAAGAATTCTTTTAATATTCCTTATTAAAAATTTAAGGTCCAGAAGGACAAGAAAAAGAATTGAAATAAAATAAAAATAAGGATTATTTAAAATTGTAAAAAAAATTAAAAGATAAATATAAATGCCTAACTTAATCTTTTCTTTCAAAAATCTTCCCTTTATCAAACTTTTTAACAATTTCTAACGCAATAAGGGTTAGGATTCCTTCAGCAATTCCCACAAAAATATGGGGGATGACAAGGGCAGGTATTGTTACAGAAAAACCAAAAGGAAAAAATAAGGGTTTGCCCTGAGGGTCTTTAGCAATTATGGGTTGCAAACCTAAAATTATGGAAATTAAAAAGGAAGAAAAGATTACACCAAAAAAGGATCCCAAAAATGCCCCCAACCTTTTAAATTTTCCAAAAATTTTATAAAAGTAAAATACTATAATACTTCCAAAAAATCCTATGGCAAGGGAATTTATGGGAAGGGTTGTAATCCCGCCATTTCCAAAAAATAATGATTGTATTAGCAAGACCAAGCTTATACTTAAAAATGATATAAAGGGACCAAACAATATTGCAAGAGGACATATCCCTAAACCATGGGCAGTGGTCCCCCCTGGAAGGGGGACAACCACCATCATCAGAATAAAAGAAAAGGCAGAGGTGGCACTTAAAAAGGGAAGGGTTTCTTCATTTAATATTTTTTTTACTTTTTTTATAGAATAAATCCATAGTCCTGAAGATAATACATAGGCAGGGATATAAACTTTTGGAGAAATAAAGCCATCAGGTATGTGCATTTTTTATAAAAGTGTTGAAAAGGTTAAAATAAACCTTAAATTTTCTTTCCCTTCTGAACCCTGTTGCAGATTTTCTTCATTTAAATCTTTCCATACAGGAAACTTTAAACCAAAACCCATAGAAAAATTTTTAACATATAACCTAATACCAGGCAAAAAGTAAAATATTTTTCCGCCCGTGGCTTCTGCTCCCTTTCCAAATTCTTTATCCCTTCCAAGATAAAGATAAGTCCCCTCCATATTTAAATCAAAGCGAAACTTTTTTTCCTGATTGGTGATTAATCTATAATTTAGAGCTGTATTTATTCTAAACTCATCCCCAAATTTTAATTTCATTCCATCTTCATATTTATTTTCAAAAAATTTAATATAATTTATATCAATGATATAGGTAAATTTTTCAGCAAAACCTTTATTGGCAGAAAAACCAGCGGAAAGGGATGGCTTTCCAAATCCCAGGGATTTTCCAGGGTCAATATTGCCTTCTGAATCTTTTATGTTTTCATCTCCCAATGGAAAAGTTGAACCACCATAAATTGCAAAGTGCCAGTCCATCATATCATCCAAACTTTCATTGGATGGTGTAAATTTAAAACCTTCATCATATTTAAAACCCAAAGTTAAAAAAATTGATGGATCTGCAAAACCGGCAGTGTTGTAAGAATTATCCTCTGATGTCTTTACATTATAAGGAATAAAACCATAAATGGAAAAATAGGAACTTATTCCATATCCAAATCCAAGCATTGTAAAATTGTTGTATTTTGTCTCATCATCTCTTTCTTTTGTATATCTTTCATAGTCAGCATAGTCCATTTTGTAATACAGAAGGAAGGATTTTTTAGGAAGGGTTTGAGATGTAGATGTCTCCAGAGGAGCACCAGGTCCTTCCAGCCCGAAGGCACCAATTGCTGCAACTCCGTGGTGAGAAAAGGCAATACCATTGAAAATTAAAATTAAAAAAAATAAAAAATACTTAACCCTCATTTCTTCCTCCTTAAAAAAATATTTACAATAGAAAAAACTGTGAGCAAAAGCCCGACACCAAAAACTGGCTTTGCAAATCTTTCAAAAAAATCAATTTTTCTAACACTTACATTTAATCCATTTTTAACATTAATAGAAAAATTAACACCATGCCCATCTTCAGTAAAGGTTTTGATTTTCCAATTTCCTTCCCTATCAGGTAAAAAGCAAATTTTTCCCCCTTCATCAGTCCTTCCCACCTGAAAAGGCTTTTCTTCATCTCCAGGTTTATAAATTTCATAGGACTCATAGGAAAATTTTGTTCCATCCCCATAAGAAACTTCAATAACATAACAGTTTTGCTGATTTATGGAATAATTGACCTCGTGGCAGAATAAAAAATTTGCAAGAAAAATAAATAAAATCAAAAATAAAATCATAATTACTCCTTTAAATAAAAATTCAAATTTGTAGTATAAATTACCTCATCTGCCTTTACCCCATCTCCCTTTTCGGTATAGGAGGCAGTTATCATTTGAAAACCCTCATTTTTTATAGTTATATTTATATTTCCTTCTTCATATGTGGTGCCTCTTACATTTCCAAAGTAAGCCACAGGCACATCCTTTAAGGGCTTACCTTTAAAAAATACCCTCAGCCTCAATTTATCTCCTTTTTTAATTTTATTTAAATCTGAAAGACAGACAATTTCCAGTTCTTCTGTATAGGGTTTTAAATCACCCTTAAAATTATTTAAAAATTAACAGATTCAAAAGATAGCCAGCTTTTTACTACCTGCTTTTCCCCCTCTTTTGGAACATTTTTTGTCCCATAAACTGTCTTTGTCCAGTATCCGGAACTAAACAAAAAAAATATTTCATCACACTTTGCAGAAATATTTATTGGATAAACCCTTTCAAAATCCAGATTATAAACTTTTCCCCCTTCATAGCATAACAGGTATTTCACAAAATCAGGGTTATACTCCATGAGCTTGTCTCCCCCATGAGAAGAAAATTTATGCCCATACAACAGTTTAAAATTATTTCCTTCCTTTTCAATCCACAAATCGTGGGAAAAAGAAAAAAAGGAAAAAGACAAAAGCACAAAAATTAATCTTAAAAACATAAAGAGCTCCAGTATTATTTTTTTTATAATTTTAATACCGATTATTTGTTTTGTCAAGGGGATTTTTGAAAGAAGCTATTTTAGATAAATCTTCTATCCATAAAATATCTTTTTAAGGCATAAAATAAGTTAAAAAGAAAAACTACCGTTCCCAGCATAAGATAAAATATTTTCAGATTATCTAAATAAAAGTAGTTTGAGATTTCTTTTAAAAATAAAGAAAAGAGCATAAGAATTGCTTTTGTTTCCTCACCTTTAAGTAAAGAGAAGTCTTGCACTAAAAAATTTAAAATTATAAAATAAAGAGCAAAGAAGGTTGAAATTATTGCAGCTGATGTTAGAAATATTCCTAAAAATTTAAAAATTGGTGAAAATTTATAAACACTCCTGTAAAGCATTACTTTTTTTACTAAAAACTCCTCAGCCACAAGTGGCTCTCCTTTATAAATTATACATTTTTCAATTTCCTTTTCAATCAGGTATTCCTTGTAACAGCTCTCACAGGACTTTAAATGTTTTTCAATTTCAAATTTCTCCTTTTCATTTAGAAGACCTAAAAAATAAAGAATTAGAACATCCCTTTCAGGACAGGAGTTCATACTCATAACCCTCCAGTTTTTCTCTTAATTTCTTTCTTGCCCTGCACAAAATCATTTTCAAATTTTCCTCCTTAATTCCAGTTATTTGCTCAATTTCTTTAAGATTAAAACCCTGATAATAATAAAGGACGAGGACCATTCTATCCCTGACCTTTAGTTTTTGCAAAGCTTCCTCAATAATTATCTTTTTATTATTGGTTTTATCATCTTCCAGAAGATAATTTATATCTCCCATTTTCTCCGTATATTCCCTCTCCAAATTTCTTCTTTTTAATTCATTTATTGAAAGGTTATAGGCAATTTTACATATCCAGCTCTTAAACTTTTCAGGGTCCTTCAATTTATTAATATTTCTAAAAGCATAAATAAATGTTTCCTGTATTATATCTATAGACCCATACCAATCTCTTAATACACTATGGACAATGTTGCCTATTAATTTTTTGTGCATGGAAATCAGTTCAGAAATTGCTTCTTCATCACCCTTGGCACTTAAAACGACCAGTTGCTTTAAATCTTTTTCGGAATTTTCCTTTATCAATTTTTATTTTTAATCAAGTAATTAAGAAGAAGAAAGGCAATACCAAGAATTAAAATAAATATTCCAATCCCGTAAAGGGCTTCTACTTTTACAACTACTCCAAAACCAATGGTTCCCAGGCCAATTGCAAGAGTAATAACTCCCCTTTTTAAATATAGATGGGGATCACTCGCCCTTTTGTTTTTCATCAAAAAGAACTCTTTAATCTCCTCAGGATTTTTCCCTGCTTCCACCATTTTTTCAATGCTCTCATACTGCCTTTTTTTTTCAAGGTAAGAGAAGATAATTCCAAAAATTGCAATAAGGCAACCAAAAATTATAGCTACAATTGGCACTAAAAATACATCCATAATACCTCCTTTCTATTATAAGACAATTTTAAATGGTAAAAGGCAACAAAATTTTTTTAAAAAATTTTTTCTGCAAAAATAAGCATATCTCCATAATCTTTTAAATTATCTTTATAATTTTCTAAAATTTCTAAAAATATATCTATAAAATTCTTGCTTTATGTTTCAGTAACCTTATTTATTATTATAATTTTCTTTTTAAAATTCTCCTTGTCTCAATATATAAAAAGTTTAAATTCCTCTTTGGCAGATTGAAACATTATTGAGAGCAAAAAAAGAAAGGAGCAAAGTTAGTTTAAATTCCTCTTTGGCAGATTGAAACGAAAA
>JBBFMJ010000114.1:0-6176 GCA_037478515.1 Thermoanaerobaculia bacterium | reverse complement strand
GCTTCCAGTTATAATAAATGTGAAAGATGGAAGAAATTAAAAATAGAAACCAGGATACGGTGTGAAGATTTGTCCAGTCATCCTTGGTCAGCCCTAAAAATTTCCACTCCACCCAGTAGGCAACCCTGCCCTGAGGGGTAAAATAAAGTACAAGCCCTGAGATTGTCATTAAAAGGAAACTAAAAAAGATTAAAAGGACAAAAAATCGCCTTACTTTAAACTTTTCCATTATTTTTTACCCAGTATAACTTCCAGTGCTTTTTTAACAGTTCCCTCAAATTCTTGAGTTTTTATATTTTTGCTTTGCAGTTCCTTAAGCATCTGGGGTCCAAATCTTCCTGCCACTATAATTTTCACACCTTTTTCCTGCATTAAATTTGCCACCTTTGCCCCCACCTGCATCCCCCTTGTTCCAAAGGGATTTTCTATAACTTCAAGAAGTTTACCAGAACCATCATAAATTTGAAAATACTTTGCCCTTCCAGCAATGGGGCTTATTTCTGAATCCTGTGTTTTGTCCTCAGTGCAAAGGGCAATTTTTGTCCCTTCCTCTGAAAACAGAGACCAATTTGAAAGGAAAAGAAAGATAAAAAATAAAATTTTAAAAATTTTCATAGTACCTCCTCTTTAAATTATCCCACAAGTAAATTTTCTTCACTATAAACCACCCCAGTGGTTTTTCTACTTTCCTGAATAATGGATAAAAATACCAGTCCACCAATTCTTCCAGAAAACATAAGAAAAATCAAGCACAATTTAGAAAAGGGGAGAAGGTGGCTTGTAATCCCACAGGAGAGTCCCACAGTTCCAAAGGCAGAAAGGGTTTCAAAAAGTAAAAAGTCAAAGGGATTTCCTTTTCCTTCAGAGATTAAAATTAAAATAAAAATAAAGCAGCAGAGAAGTAGAGAAAAAAATATGAGGTAGAAGGACATTTCTATGGATCTGGAAGAAATTGCCCTGTTTTTTATCCTGCACTGGTTTTCCCCACGTATTTTGCTAAAAATTTTCAGAAAGGAAGCAACAAAGGTGGTAACTTTGATACCACCTCCTGTTGAACCAGGGGCAGTTCCAATAAACATTAAAAACATAGTCAAAAACAGGGTTTGGGGCTTGAGTAAATCCATGGAAATCAGATTAAAACCACAGGTCCTGGGAGTAATGCTGTGGAAGAAGGAAATATAAAACTTTTCAAAAAAGGACATCCCTTTTAAAACTCCACCCCATTCAAAAATCATAAACAAAAGCATACCCAAAACTACCAAGGCAAAAGTTGCTTTTAAGACAATTAAGCTATGAAGAGAAAGTTTTTCCTTTGCCTTGAATTTTAAATAAATCTCAGATATCACCAAAAATCCAATCCCACCAAAAAATATTAAGAAGGAAGAGGTAAAAACTACAAAGGGATTATCCTTCCAGAAAGCCAGATTTTCAGAATATAGGGAAAAACCAGCATTACAAAAGGCAGAAACTGAATGAAAAATACTATAAAAAATTGCCTCCAAAGGTGTATGTCTCTTTATAAATTGAGTAAAAAGAAGGATCGAGCCAATAAATTCTATAAGAAAGGATACCAGAACAATGCTAAAAATTAAGGGCTTGAAGTCCTCTTTGATCGCTGCAGAATAAGTGGAGAGGATTAATTTCCTTTGAAAAAGATTTAATCGGTGCGTGGTAATATAGCTGAAAAAGATAAAAAAAGAAGCCAGGGAAAGGCCACCCAGCTGGATAAAAATTAGCAGGATACCCTGACCGAAGGGCGTAAAAACCTTTCCCACATCCAGAGGTGCAAGACCTGTAACACAAACAGCAGAAGTGGAAATAAATAGGGTATCCAAGAAGGTCACATTTTCCCCTTTCCTTTTTGAAATGGGAAGGGAAAGCAAAAGAGTGCAAATTAAAATTAAAACCAAAAAGTGTAAAATTAAAATATTATGGACTTTCATAAATTACTGTTTTTTTAATATAGCAGGAAGTAAAGTTAAAGTAAAGACCAATACAAAAAAAGTACCCAGTATGGCAATATACCCCATACTTTTTAGCCCTAAAAAATGTGAAAGAATAAGGGAACCAAAGCCAGCAATGGTGGTCAGGGCAGAAAAGAGAACTGCGCTGCCTGTATGGGACAAGCTATCTACATCCCCTTTTGAGGAATAAAACCTGTGTATAAGATGGATTCCATAATCAGTCCCGATTCCCACCACCATAAGCATTACAAAAATATTCATAGAATTGAAGGGTATTTTAAATATTCCCATAATTGAAAGCATCAAGGATATGCCAGATATGAGGGGAACCAGCGTTAAAAGGGTATTTTTTAAGGATCTAAAGGATGCAAAAAGCATTAAAAATACCAGAACAAATCCCAGAGAAGTTGCCATAAAAGCATCCTTTCTCACCAAAATTCTCAATTCCTTTGCCATGGCATTTACCCCAGTAAGGGTCATTTCAGGGTAATTTTTGACAAATTTTTCCAGTTCCACTGGTGGTTCCCTTTTATACTTTCCTTCTGGAAAATAAATGGTTCTAAAAGAAAAGAACTTTTCCCCTTCTTTGAAGGCAATTTGATTTAATTTTATAAGTTCTCCAAACTCCTGAAGATTTTTCCAGTCCAGAATACGGGGATTTTTAAAAGCAAACCTTAAATCTTCCAAAAAGGGCTGGAAAACCTCAATATTTAAATCTAGTTTAATACAGAGGGAAGCAAAATTTTCATAAAACTCCTCAAAATTGACATTCTGAACTCTCTTTAAGTTATCCTTCTGTTTTTCCAGAGAAGGGATAAGATCAGATATTCCCTGATGGCTATAAACTATATTTTTTATTTTAAGTTCCTCCAGATGGGCTTTTAGTTTTTCATCCAAAATAATCAAGTCCTTTAAATTGTCCTTTTCAATTAAAACTATAGAAGGATATCCAACCCTTCCAAATATCTTTGAAATTTCTTCCTGTATAATTATCCCTCTATTCCCTTTGGAACGCAATGCCTCTGCGCTATCCTGAAAGGGTATTCTTTTTATAAAAAATATGGATAAAAAAACTAAAATTATACTTATAAAAATTATAAATTTTCTTTTTTTAAAAGAAAAATCAATTGTTGAATATACCCCCTGAAGAAATAACTTATATAGAGTTCTTTTTCTTTTTTCTATCTTTTTTTCAAAAAGCAAGAGGAGAGGAAGCAGAGTAAAGGAAAAAAACATTACAAAAATTATTCCAATAGAAGTAAGGATTCCCAGCTCCTTAAGTCCTTTTAATTTTGTAAGATAAAACACCCCGAAAGTTCCTACAGTAGTTATGGCGCCTAAAAAAATGGAAGGATAAACCTCTCTTTCCAGTAGGTAAAAAATTTCATTATAATCTTCAACTTTCAGCCTTTCTTCAAGAAATCTAGAATAAATTATAATTACAAAATCAATCCCCAATCCCACCAGAAGGGCAGCAAAGGCAGAAGAAGAAACATTTAACTCCTTTAAAAACCATCCAGCAAAGCCAAAGGTAAAAATCATCCCAAAACCCAAGGGTATAAGGGGGAAAAAGAGAGTTTTGAAGTTTCTAAAGGAAAGGTAATATAAAAAAAGGACCAGGATTAAAGAAGTTAATATTTGCCAGAAGATATCCCCTTTTATTATTCTTGCATCTTCCACTGCAATTTTAAAACCCCCTCCCACTTCTATTTTTGGAACTTTTCCCTCAAAATCCCAATTTTCCACCTTCTTTTTCAGCAATTTTTCTATTTTATAAATCAAATCAGTGGAATAATTTATGTCCTGAGCAGTTCCCCGGGGCTTTAAAATTATCAAAAGAGCAGAATGATCCTCTGAAAGAAAGTACCCGGACAGATAATCTATTTTAAAGGATCCTAAGGGTTTGTTGAACCTTTCCCAGTAAATTCTATGAAATTTTAAAGGATCCAGGAGTAAAAAGCCCTTAACTTCTGGATCCAGAATACTGGAGAGTTCAAATTTTGTCTCTTTTAAAATTTCCTCCATTTTCTTTTTATCAAAAATACTTAAAACTTGATTAAATTCTTCATTACTGGAAAGGACCACCAGATTCTTTAGGAAAAATTCAAAATAGGGTTTTGGGTCTGGAGGATAGCAGGATATTCCAATCCCCTCTTCCACTTTCTTTAAATCTTCACAAAGTTCGTCTACAAAAGAAAGATAGTTTTCTAAATTTTCTTTGTCAGGAATTTCAAAAAAAATTATAATATTATCCAAACCACCAAAGAGTTTTACGCTTTTCTTAAAACTCTCAAAGGTTTTGTCTCCCTCTGGCATCAATTTAAAGGCATCTGTTTCCAGGGAAAGTTTTGTAATGCCTATTATTGCAAAAGGAAGAAGACAGAGGGTCAGGGAGAGCCAAAAAATTCTTCTCTCTTTTTTAAATATCTTTATTAACATAGTCCTTTAAGTTTATTGGATTTGTTCCCTGAAATATTCCTCCTGAAACAATTAATTTTACTGCTTCTTCCATAGAAATATTTAAAGGATACACCTGTTCCTTTTTTAAAATCAGAAGCCAGCCAGAAGTAGGATTTGGGGTGGTGGGAAGAAATACATAATAGGTGTCCTCCACCTTGTTTGTCAAAAATCCAACGGCATAAAGACCTTTTCTAGGATATTCCACTAGAACCACTTCTTTTAAAAGATGTTTTTTTTGTAATGTAAAGGCATCTATAATCTGTTTTGTTCCGGAGTATAAATTTTTGATAAAAGGAATTGACAGAAATAGTTTATCCAGATAGGAGAGAAAAAGTTTTCCAATGTATAAAGTTCCTATAACCCCAATTAAATAAATTATAAAAAGTGATAGTAAAAAAGCAATTGTAGTTATTAAATAATCTGAAATTTCAAAATTTAAATAAGCAAAAAAATGAATCAGAATTGGCTTTGTAAGGGATGCTATTTTTGAAAGGAAAAAAACAACAATAGCCACAGAAACCCAAATAGGAAGCAGATAAAGAAAGCCTTTTATAATTCTCTGACTTACGGGCCTTAAAATACTCATTCTTTAATAACTCTATAAAATTTCATAAAATAATCAAACATAGAAAAAATGCTTGTCACTATTACAACCCAGAGCATTGTCTGGGCGAGAACCGAAAAAAGCTCCAGCCGAAAACCAAAAATCCAGAGGAAAAATTCATCCAGTTTGTATTGAAAAATCAATAGAATTATTGCAATGGTTTGTGTTAAGGTTTTAAATTTTCCCAAGGAACTGGCAGAAATTACCACAGATTTTTCCAGTGCCACCAGCCTCAAGCCCAGAACAAAGAACTCCCTTCCCACTATAATCACCACCACCCAGGCAGGGACAATTTGCATCTCCACCAAGGAAATAAAAACAGAGGAGATAAGTAATTTATCAGCCACAGGGTCCAGAAGGGCTCCCAGAGAGGTTTTTTGATTATATTTCCTTGCAAAATAGCCATCTAAGGCATCACTTATCATTCCAATCAAAAAAATACCAAGTCCAATAAATTCCCAGTTTGGAATTTTAGTAAGCAAAACTACCACAATAATGGGAACCAAAAAAATTCTAAATATAGTAATACTATTTGGCAAATTTAACATTCCCTTTATTTTGCCAGATTTTGGGGTATAATTTCAAGGTGAATTTATGGAAGAGATTTATTGCATAAACCATCCAGAATTGCCAGCTAAAAGAAAGTGTTATCTCTGCAAGAAACCCTTGTGCAAAAAATGCATAATAAAAAAACACCATCACATATTTTGCAGTGAGGAATGTGCAAAGGAATACAAGAGACAGCTTTTAATTAAAAACTTAAAAAACAAAGCAAAGATGCCAGTTCCCCTTCCAATCCTGATTTCAATAATTATCCTCTCCTTTGGCATATTATTTTTTCTTGCCTATAGATTTAAAGATGAACTTTTTAATCTTTACATTTTAACCTTTAAAGAAAGAATCCCAATACCTCAAAGCAGTATAATTAAAATAAATCCAAATTATTCGGAGGACTTTTATAATTTTAAAATTTTTGCCCCTTCCCGTGGATTTTTACTTTTTCCAGGAAAAGAAGAAAAATTTTTTTATCTTCCCCTTAAAGAAAGGGAAAATTATTATTCTTCCTTCAGGGTTTTACCTCCAGAGTACGGAGTTTTTCTTCCAAACTTTTTTTTAAATTTAAAAAATGGCTTTAAAAGAAGTTATGC
>JBBFMJ010000113.1:0-6200 GCA_037478515.1 Thermoanaerobaculia bacterium | reverse complement strand
GCCCTGAAAATTGGCTTCCTGAATCACAGAACCCTTAAAACTCACTCCCCTTAAATTTGCACCTTGAAAATTGGCATTTTTAAGGTCCAGATTTTCTAAATTTGCATCCTGAAGGTTAGCTCCCACAAAATCAGGAGTGACATTAGGATATTTTTTCCTGAAAAGGTTCCAGCTACCTGAATACAACGCTTCCAGATGTGCAGGGTTTGCCATAGGTTTAAAATTATATCAAATTATGTTCTTTTATGCAAAAATTAAAAAGACCCCTGCCAATTCAAAAAACAGAAATGAACATACATCCATTTTAATGATTTACTCATTTTTCTTCATAAATATTTGCCATCTGTTTTAAAATCCTAATTCTGTTCCAGATTGGGGGATGGGTGGAAAAAAGGTCTGCCAGTTTTCCTTCCTTTTTATTTACTGCTCTATTTAAAGGATCTGCTATAAAGAGATGGGCAGTCCCCTGCGTTGCCTTATCCACCACCCTATCATAATGGTTTGAAATTTTTTCCAGAGCAGAGGCAAGGGCAAGGGGGTTCCTTGTAAACTGGGCAGAGGCAGCATCTGCCATATATTCCCTAGACCTGGAGATTGCCATAGCTATAAGCCGTGCAATTATGGGCGAGATAACAAGTAAAATTAAAACAATTATAAGCAAAATCCCTTCAGCACTCCCTCTCCTTCTGGACCTGGCTCTCCCTCCATAAAAAAGATATCTCCTTCCCCAATCAGAAAGGAGTACCACAACCCCAAAAAGGGCAGAGACAATAGTCATTGTTAAAATATCCCTGTTTTTTATATGCCCAATTTCATGGGCAATCACGCCCTGCAACTCTTCCCTGTTCATGGTTTCAAGAAGTCCTGTGGTGACTGCCACAGAGGAATGTGCCTCATCCCTTCCTGTGGCAAAGGCATTTGGAGAGGGCTCTTCAATTATGTATCCCTTTGGTGCAGGAATCCCAGAGGCAATGGACATCTCCTGAAGGATGTTTAAAAATTGTTTTTCCTTTAAAATACTTGGGTCTGGCTTTCTTGCAGAAAGGGATGCCAGGACAATTTTGTCACCATTGTAATAAGATACGAGGGACTGGATTGAGGCAAAAACAAAGGCAAGGAGGGTAAGGATTGGGAATTTTGAATCCAGATAAAGAAGGTCAAACCCAAGACCTAAAAAGGTAATTAAAATTATGAAAAGTAAAATTAGAAATTTTGTCTTTTTTCTATTTCTTCTCTGTTGCTCGAAGAAATCTATCTTCACTTTAAATCTTCAAATCCACCTTTGGGACTGCCTTTTCTTCTTCAGGGGCTTCAAAGAAGTCCTTTTTTGTAAAGCCAAACATACTGGCAATTATATTGGAAGGAAAGACCTGAATTTTCGTATTGTAAAACATAACAGAATCATTATAATGCTGCCTGGAAAAGGCAATTTGATTTTCTGTGGTGGTGAGTTCTTCTTGAAGGGAAAGGACATTTTGATTTGCCTTCAGGTCTGGGTACCTTTCAAAAAGAGCAAAAAGGGATTTTAAAGCACCTGTAAGCTCCCCTTCTGCCTTTGCTTTATCGGGAACTGCTGTCGCAGAGACTGCCTTTGCCCTTGCTTCTATGACCTTTGTCAGGGTTTCCTGTTCATATTTCATATAGCCCCTTACAGCTTCCACTAAATTGGGAATCAGGTCGTGCCTTCTTTTAAGCTGCACATCTATTTGAGCCCAAGCATTTTCCACCTGAACTCTCAATCTTATAAGACCATTGTAAATTCCAATGATATAAAAAATCAGCAAAACAAATATTCCTAAAAGCACCAGAAGAAAAACCATAAAACCTCCTTATTTTTTTTCAATTTTTATAATATACTTTTTAAAAAAATATTTCAACCAGGGAAATTTTCCATTATTACAAAGCCCTTTCCGCTCCTCTTTGCCTTAAATAAAAAGGAATCCGTAAAGGAAGAGATATCATCAAAGGTTATCTTGGATTCGGGCTTTGGATAGACCCCTACCACCCCTGCAGAAAAGGAAAGGAAAACTGTCTTTCCCTCTATTTCTATTGCTTGAAACTGGATTTCTTCAAGCAGTGCATCCAATCTATTTTTAACCCCTTCTGGTTCTGCCTTTGGAAGCAGAAGCACAAATTCATCCCCCCCATATCTGGCTGGGATATCAGTTTCCCTGAAATTTTTCATTAAAATCTTTGAAAATTCTATAAGGACTTTATCCCCTATAGTATGCCCGTATTTTTCATTGACTTCCTTGAAGTTATCCAGGTCTATTAGGACAAAGCAAAAATGTTCCCCATGCCTTTTACAGAGATGAAGGGTTTCTTCAAAACGGCTGATAAAATATCTTCTATTATAAATTTCCGTCAAAGGGTCAATATTGGAAAGTTCTTCAATAATTTTCATCTTTTTTTGAAGTTCCTCTGTTCTCTCCTTGACCATTTCCTCCAGTTTTAATTTTGCTTTATTTATGGCATTTACCCTCAAATAATAGATGCTGAGGCCCAAGAGTAAAATTAAAAGGAAAACTCCTAATTTGAAAAGGAATTTTTCATAAAAATATGGGAGAATTTCAAAGGAAAACATAAGTTTTGGCTCTGTCCAGAGCCCGCTGTTGTTCCTGCCTTTCAGCCAGAATTCATATTTTCCTGGTTTTAAGTTTGTATAATTTACAATATTTTCTTTTGTAGGAACGCTAAATCCTTCATCATATCCCTTTAAAAATATTTGATACCAGACCTCTGTTTCATCCTGAAGGCATATTCCAATGTAATCCAGATAAAGTCGCCTTTCCTTTGGTCCCAAAACCAATTTTTCTGGGACCTTTAAAATAGTCCTTTCAGGGGTTTGAATTTTTCTGATTTTCAAAATTGTTTCCATATTATTTTTAAAGGTTTCACCTGACTTTAAATATACAAGCCCTTTGGGAAGCCCAAACCAGAGATTCCCTTCTCTGTCTTTAAAAGCAGTGTGAATGAAAATCTCATCTCCGGGAAGTCCAATCTTGGAATTTAAGGTTATCCAGCTTCCATTCTGGTATCTATGTATTCCTTTATTTGTGGCAACCCAGAGGGCTCCTTCGTTATCTTCATTTATTCCCCAGATAAAATCATTGGGAAAACCATTTTGCTCATCAAAGACCTCATAGGTATTTTCAAAAAAATGGAAAAGACCCATTCCATGGGTTCCAACCCACAAAGTATCATCTGAGGAGATAAAAATCTCATTTACTTCCACCTTTATTTCTTTAAATCTCTCAGGCACATAAAATCTTTTTCCATCATAAAAATAGACACCCTTCTGGGTTGCCAGATAAAAATTATTTTCTTTATCCTTTACAATGGAATAGATAACTTCCACATCCAGCCCACTTTCTTTTCCAAAAGAAATTACCTTTGACCCATCATAAAAATAGAGGCCATCCTTTGTGCATATAAAAGTGCCCTTTTCAGGGATATAAAGCATCCCATAAACCCTTCCAAATACTTGCCCCTTATCTGTAAGCAATGGATAAAAATCTTTTCCTTTTTCAATAAAAATGCCATGGTCATGGGTGCCAAGCATTAGATTTCCCTTGATATCTTCCCCAAGTGCCCTTACAATTACTTTCTTTAATTTTTCATTCTCCACCTTTAAAAAATTTAATTTTTCAGGCAGAAATTTAGAAATACCACCTCTGTAACCAATCCACAAAGATCCATCCTTTTTTTGATAGATAGAATTCACATATAAATTAACAAGCCCTTCCAGTTCGCTGAAAATCAGGATTTGCCTGAAGGAAATCTTTCCAGCCCCTGAAATGGAACCAAACCAGATATTTTTTTCCCTGTCTTCCATTATACAGTAGACCACATCAAAGGGGAGCCCTTCAAAATTGTAATAGTGGTACCATTTCCCCCTATCATAGAGAAAAATCCCTTCCTGAGAAGTGGTAACCCATAAGCAGTCAAAAGAATCAATTAAAATATCTGTGATAGAAAAATTTAAAAGAAAGGGCACAGTTTTATCATTTTTTAAAGTAAATAGTCCAATGCTTGTGCCTAAATAAAGCTCATCTTTGTACTTCTTTATAACTTGAATTTTGGCATTTAAAGAGAGTTCAAAGGTTTTTTCTTCTGTCTTTTTTAAGACTTTTAAAAAATTGTCCTTGGCAACAATTAAGGTTTCATCTTCATAATAAAAACTATCCGCTGGAGAAATGAAATTAAATTTTGTCCTATCCCAAAAATAAAGACCTTTTTTTCCAAGCAAATAAATCCCTTCTTCCGTTGCCTGAATCTTCAATATATCAGATTCCATATCCCTTGGAAGGGGCAGGCGATATGCCTTTTCTCCATTATAATAGGCAATTCCCAGAGGAGTTCCAATCCAGAGTATCCCATCATTGCCCATATCCATAGTTTGAATTTCATCAGTGGGAAGCCCATCCCTCAAACCAATTCTTTTGAAGGATTTACCATCATATACCCCAATACCCCCAAGGGTTCCAAAGTACATAACCCCATCTTTTCCCTGCACAATCACCTTTACCTGTTCCTGGGGAAGTCCATCGGAATTGTTGTACAGTTTAACTGGAAGTTCATAAGAAAAAAGCATAGAGCAGAGCAGAAGGAAAAACATAATTTTGTGCATATAATAAATTTATAATATTTTTTATGAAATGTAAAGAAATTTTTGTATAATTAAAGATTGACTGATAAAAGATATGGATTTCTGGAACTTTTAAAAGATGTGAAACAGCCCCAGAGGTATCTTTCCCCCGAGATAGGGGCTGTTTTGAAGGATAAATTTAAAATAAGAGGGCTTCTGGTTTTTCCAGACCTTTATGAAATTGGAATGGCTCATTATGGTTTTCAACTCCTTTACTTTTTAGGAAATTCCATAGAAGATGTATACATTGAGAGAGGATTTCTGCCCTGGTTTGATTTAAAGGAACTAATGGAAAAAAATGGAATTCCCCTTTTAAGCTATGAAACGGGAACCCCTGCAAACAAATTTTCCTTCCTTGCTTTTACCCTTCCCACTCCACAGCATTTTACAAATTTAATTTACGGACTTGATATTTCTAAAATACCTTTAAAGTGGAAAGAAAGAAGTGAAAAAGACCCCATTATAATTGCAGGGGGGATGGCACTTTCAAACCCTTCACCCCTTTTAGACATTTTGGATGTAATTGCCTTAGGGGATGGGGAAATTCTTTTTCCAAAAATCCTGGAAGTATTTAAAGAAGAAGAAAAAAGGGAAAAACGCCTCTGGTACCTTTCAAAAATAGATGGCATACTGGTTCCACCCCTGAAAAAGGAAAAAACCCGTAAGGTATTCTTAAAAGACCTAAAAAACCCTTTTCTTTTTAAACCAATTCTGCCTTCTTACCCTTCTGTCCATCATAGATTTAACATTGAAATAATGAGGGGCTGCCCCTGGGGTTGCAGATTCTGCCAGGCAGGTTTCTGGTACAGGCCTTACAGGGAAGCAGATTTAAAAAAAGTTTATGAATTTTTAATAAAAGAAGCCCCTGGTTCTGGCTTTACAGAAATTGGACTTTTATCCCTATCTTCTTCCGATATAAACTTTATATACCCTTTTTGCCAGAATTTATTAAATAAACTTGAAAAATACCATATTTCCCTTTCAATGCCATCTTTGAGGGTTGATTCTATATCCTTTCCCCTGATTGAAACCTTACAGAGGGTAAGGAAAAGTTCCCTTACCTTTGCTCCAGAGACAGGGGAAAATTTAAGATTAAAAATTAATAAACCCATAAAAGATGAGGAAATCATAGAAATTTTAAAGAAGGCAAAAGGTCTGGGGTGGAAAAAGATTAAATTTTATTTTATGTTAGGGCTTCCCTTTGAAAAGGAGGAGGATTTAAAAGACATAGTATATTTATTTAAGGAAGTTAAAAAGATTGGATTTCCTTCAGTAAATTTAAATATTTCAAATTTTGTTCCAAAACCCTGGACACCTTTTCAAAACCATAAGATGCCTCACCTGAAGGAATTTTATGAAAAACAGGTCTTTTTAAAGAAAAACTTGCCTTACAAAGCAAAATTTACAAAGCCAGAAATTTCTTTTATTGAAGAAAGAATTTCAAGGGGCGGTGAGGAACTGGGAAATTTATTAATTGAAGCATACAGAAAAGGACATTTTTTTGATGCCTGGGATGAATATATAAAGTTTGAGGAATATTTAAATATATTGC
>JBBFMJ010000112.1:0-6210 GCA_037478515.1 Thermoanaerobaculia bacterium | reverse complement strand
TCCTCCTTTCCCACTTCTTTACCTCTTCGCTTTCAAAGACCTCTCTGAGGTAGGCGGAGGGAAGGGCTTTTACAGCTTCAAGCTCTTTTTCGCAGGCACTCCTTGCCTTCTCAATTTCCTCCATAATCCCCTTAAGTTTTTCCACAATCCTCCGCTGCTCGGGAAGAGGGGGGAGAGAAAATTGGATATTTTGATATTGTTTTGCATTGATATTTGGCTGAGCCACTGTTTTAATTTGTTCCAAAATAAAATTTTTATATTGTTCGCTTAAACCAAAATAAAAGAAATATTCTGGCAACACAACATTAGGATTCAGTTTGAACCTGATCAAATAAGAGGCAAAAACCGCTGGTTTTGGCAAATCAGATTCTTTAACCAAATAAATTCTTCCTACAGAGCCGCTTCTTGCTATCAATATGTCATTCTCAAAGACCTTATATTTCTCAAAAATTTCTTTATCTAAGTCAATGAATCTTAAATCTTCAATCTTAAGTTTGCCCTCATCAGTAATGTCAGTAATCCGAATGTAAATATAATCCTTTTCTGAGTTTTCCGCAGTTGCGGTCAATCCATATTGAGGATTTGTTAATAGCACCTCCCCCAATCTCACCCATTTCCAGCCTTCTTTTAAAGGTTCAAGAGATAAAGAGTTCAAGGGTTTAAGAGTTGAAAGGTTCAAGGGTTCAAGGGTTGAAGGGTTTAAGGGTTTAAGGGGGGGATTTTGGGCTTTATTCTTCTTTTTCTTCATTTTTTACCTTCTGTAAGATTTCATTAATTTCCTCTGCAATACTTTTTTCAGGAGGTCTCTTAAACTTTGAACCCTTGAACTTGGAACCTTTTAAATATGTTATCAGATTACCTAACATACCACTAATACGACGACTCTTTTCTACAAGATTTTTATAGGTATTTTCATCAATGTATTTTTGATCCAGGGCTATTGTTAGTTGAGACCTCACTTCACCACAGGACCCTTTTGCAATAAAAAGAAACTGGATAAATTCTGCATTTGTTCCCCTTTCAAAACCTTCAGCAATGTTAGACATTATGGAAACAGAGGCACGGCGAATCTGATCTGCCAGCCCATAGTCCTTTGAAAAGGCACTTTCCTTGGTTATTTCATATATTTTATTGGTAAGTTCCCTTGCCTGTTTGTAAACATTTAAATCCTCAAAACTTTGAACTCTTGAACCTTGAACCTTTGAACCTTGAACCTTTGAACCTTGAACCTTTGAACCCTTAAACTCTTTATCCATCATCCTGCCAGTAATCTCCTTTTTGTTTCTATAATGATTTCCTGGGGCTGGCCAAGGATCTTTAGGGCATCCAGTCCGCCTGCCTTCAATATGTCAGGGGTTTTAAATATGAGGGGATTTTCCAGTTCTTCAATTCCACCTTTTTCAAACTGTCGGGCTAAGGCAACAAGGGCAATCCTGGTGGATTCGGGCAAGCTTTCCAGCCAGTCCTTATTTTTATACTGAAATGCCATAACCCTTTCTCCTCTTTTCCGTGGGGCAATCCCAAAACCTATCTCTGCAAGGATATCAAAGAAATCATAATCTGCCCTTTCTTTTATTTCTCTCAACAGGCGCAATCCACTTCCATCTTGGGGAAGGGTATCTATGAGCTCGTGCCTCTTTTTTGGGTCAATCCAATATTCACGGAGTTCGGAAACAGTTTTAACGCTTTCTGTTAATTTTTGGGCAATCATCTGTTCATACTCTTCAACGGTCACCATTCCCATTTTTTCATCAATTTTTGTAACTATATATTTTCCAGCAGGATTTATACGGACTTCAAATCCTTCAACCTTGATGATTCGTTCTTTTCGTTCATCGGAAGTTTCTTTTGCTTCCCTGGTTGGAGATGGTTTTGTGGTGAAGGACTTACCCAAAAGCCTTGTGGCATTGGTATAATCATAAACCCTGAACATCAATTTATTTGTGGGAAGATGAATTCTGGAACCTCTGCCCATCATTTGCTGAAAGGCAATTGGGGAACGGACATATTTGAAAAATACCACATTGCGCAAGATAGGGACATCCACCCCGGTGGTGATTAAATCCACAGTAGTTGCAATAAAATGGCTCCTTTCTGAACCTCTTAAATCTGCAATGTATTTGCTACCTTGAGCGGAGGCAGTGCATTTGAAGGCATAGACATCGGTGGGTTTAAGGGTTGAAGGGTTCAAGGGTTCAAGGGTTGAAGGGTTCAAGGGTTCAAGGGTTGAACTTTGAACTTTTGAACTGTTAAACTCTTGAACAAATTTATAATAAAGATTGTTCATTTCTGCTGCCACTGCATCTGCATGGCTATCACGAACACAAAATATGACGGTTTTTTGATGTGGTCCGCCAGTTTCCAGGAGCATTTCAAAAAGGTCCTTGCACATTGCCTTTACCCTGTCGGGAAGCTGGATTTGATTTTCAAAGGATGGGGCTTCATAACATTCTCGGGTTTCGGATACTGCTACTGGCTTTCCCGTTATAGCATCAACTGGCTCCCTATTTTTTAAGTCCTCTCTGGTTATCCCCAAAAGATCAAGGTTTATATCTCTTCTTATTATTTCACAGGCAGGAAGATAACCATCCTCAATCCCTTGAGCCATATCATATTCATAAACGGGCTCGCCAAAATATTGAAGGTTGTTGGCAGTTATTTCTTCATCTTCCTTTCGTTCTTCTTTACTTCCACCTTCAAAAGAACGGGGGGTTGCAGTCAGTCCTATTTGAACCGCATCAGGATTTCTTCTTAAAACAATGCTCCATTTTCCCCAGGCACTCCTATGGCATTCGTCAATTATGATATGGCTAAAATAATTTTCAGGATAATTTTCCACAAAGAATTTGGCATCTTCATCCTCACCTGAAACATTTAAGGTCTGATAGGTGGCAACAAGAATTCGGGCATTTTTTTGAGGATTTGAAGAGGTCACCTCTGCTGCATCAGCACCAAAGACATTTTGAAAAGCCCTTATCCCCTGATCTCGGAGTTCATCCCTATCGCATACAAATAAAGCTCTTCGGAGCTGTCCTGCATCGGCAATTTTCTTTAAAATATGAACAGCAATGAAAGTTTTTCCTGAGCCAGTGGCAAGGTATAATAGGGCTCTTTTTTTGCCTTTTGCAATTTTTTCCAGGATTGCTCTGATAGCAGCATCCTGATAATATCGCCTTGTTGCTTCACCTCCAGGATAAGGATTAAGCAAAGGTTTTGCCTCTGCGCTTTCTAATGAAAATCCCATAGCTTCTTCATATCTTTTTCTAAGTTCAGAAGGAGTGGGAAATTCTTCAAGGGGACGGGGCTCAGAAGTTTTTCCTTTAAATATTTCAAATTCAACAAATAAATAGCCATTTGTAGAATAGATAAATGGTACATTATTCAAACGCGCATATTTCTTTGCCTGCTCAAGCCCCTTGTCAGGGGGGTCGGTGTTTTTCTTTGCTTCCAGGAGGGCAATGGCTAAGGGCTGGGTGAAAGGATTGACCCTTATCCGCAAGAGATAATCTATTCTCCCTTTATCTCTTCTTTTTGGTTTTCCATCAATGATATCAATTCCACAGGCAGTTTCTTCTCTATGGATTAGATCTTCTGTCCATCCTCTTTTATGCAATGCAGGATCAATAAGCTTTGCCCTTGTATCTGACTCTGATAATTCAATAAAATCTAAATCTTCCATAAAAAGTTTAATCGTATAAATTTTAACACAATTTTTTTATTATGTTTGGAATAAATAAAAAAATTTGACTTTAGCAAAATGATATGGTAATCTCATTCAAAGTGCTAAGAAAGGAGTTTCATTATGCTAAAAAAAGAAGATATTTTAAAAATTTGCAAAGAGGAAAATGTTCAATTTATGCGTTTGATGTTTACAGATTTGCTCGGGATTGTAAAAAATGTGGAAATTCCAAAGAGCCAGTTTGAAAAGGCACTGGAAGGGGATATTCTGTTTGATGGTTCTTCCATTGAAGGTTTTACAAGGATCGAAGAGTCAGATATGCTCCTGGTCCCTGATTTGAATACTTTCGGAATTTTCCCCTGGGAACACAATGGTAAAAAAGTGGGGCGGCTTATATGTGATATTTATATGCCTGATGGAAAACCCTTTGAAGGTTGTCCCCGGCTTTGCCTTAAAAAAATGGAAGAAAAGGCAAAGCAGAAGGGCTTTAAAATGGTTTGCGGTCCAGAGGTTGAATTTTTCCTTTTTCAGAGGAATGAAAAGGGGGAGCCAATCCCCACAACCCATGATGTGGGATCTTACTTTGATTTAACACCTGTGGATTTAGGGGAAAGAGCAAGGAGGGAAATTGTGGAAGCATCAGAGGGGATGGGGTTTGAAATTGAAGCAGCACACCATGAAGTAGCCCCAGGTCAGCATGAAATTGACTTCAAATATGCAGATGCTTTAACTTCAGCAGACAGGGTTATAACACTCAAATTTATCATAAAAAGGGTTGCTCTTTCACATAATTTACATGCTTCCTTTATGCCAAAACCGGTCTATGGTGTAAATGGTTCTGGTATGCATACCCATCAGTCCTTACTGGACTTAGAAGGAAATAATACTTTTTTTGATCCAAAAGGAAAATACAGTTTAAGTGAAATTGCTTTAAATTATATCGGTGGAATCCTTGAAAATGTTTCATCTTTTGTGGCAATTACAAATCCCCTGGTCAATTCCTTTAAAAGATTGGTCCCAGGTTATGAAGCACCTGTAAATGTTGCCTGGTCTGAAAAAAACAGGTCTCCACTGGTGAGGGTTCCTGCCAGAAGGGGTATGTCAACAAGGTGTGAAGTGAGGGTTCCAGATCCATCCTGTAATCCATACCTTGCCTTTGCAGTTATGCTTGCTGCAGGTCTGGATGGAATTGAAAGAAAAATTGATCCAGGTCCTCCTGTAAATGAAAATATATTTGAAATGAGTGAAAGGAAAAAAAGAAAATATAAAATCAGACAACTTCCAGCAAATTTAAATGAAGCAATTCAGAAATTTAAAAAGTCAAAACTTATGAAGGAAACCCTGGGAGAACACATTTTTAATCATTTTATTATGGCAAAAGAAGAGGAATGGAAAAGTTATATTGAAATAATCCACCCCTGGGAGCATGATCAATACCTTACAAATTACTGATTATTTTAAAATCTCTAACTTTGATAGAAGTTTTACTGGATTTTTTAAGGTATAAACAGCAGGGCACCTTTCAATGGCTTCCCTTTCCGCTTCCTTTATCTTTTCCTCTGGCTCGTCACTTTCCACAAAGAGATAAATTCTAACCTCTTCCATAATTGGAAGGTCAGCCAAATTAAAAACCTTTGAAAAATTTATATCCACCTCCACTTTTGTTGAAATCTTTTTCAATTTCAATCCCATCTGGGATGCCACATTGGCAAAAATTCCAGTATAACAACTGACAAGACCAAAAAAACAGTACTGCATTGGACCTGGAAGCTTCCCTTCACCACCTAAAAAAGTTGGATTGTCTGATTTAAATATTACTTCCCCACCTTCAAATTTTATTTTTGACTGAAACTGCCCTTCTTCATTTTCAAATAACCACTGGCCTTCAACAATCTGCGTCTTTCTTGCTTGAGAGGGCTCTTTTTTAATTTTTTCTTCAAAATTCTTTAAATTTTCTAAATTTACATTATTTAATTTTTCCATTTAAACCTCCTTATGCCTTTAAACATTTAATAATCTAAAAAAATTTCATAAAAAAAATATTTGCTTTGAAAGGAGTAACCCAGTCGTCTGTGCCTCTGTGTTAAACCCTCCTTCAGTGAGAATCCCCTTTGCCATTTGATAATTTTTCAGGCATTGAAAATGCCTCTTCAAAAAAGCTGTTTGAAAGGAAAAAATTTAATTTTTAACTTGAAAAATTCTTTTTTGAAGATTTAAAGTAAAGCTTTAAAGGAAAAATTACAATACGGCGCATAGGGGATTCGGCTGCAAAGCTGACTCAGTCGTCTGGACATTCGTGTCAAACCCCCAATCCAGTGAGAATCCCTTAAATTTTATAATGGCTTAAAAAGGGAATGAAATTCCTTCCTTTAAAAAGGCGAAGAAAAGAAAAATAATAATTTTGATTTTCGAGCATTTTTAAAGGATTGCTTTAAAGCAATTTTTAAGCCATTGAGACGGCGCATAGGGGATTCGAACCCCCGTTACCGACGTGAGAGGCCAGCGTCCTAGTCCACTAGACGAATGCGCCT
>JBBFMJ010000111.1:0-6235 GCA_037478515.1 Thermoanaerobaculia bacterium | reverse complement strand
GAAAAGGTGCCACCTTCTTTTTTACTTGGAAAAAACTAAAACAGCCAAGTTTGTAGGTCTAACCTATGTGTGTTATAATTTAATTGAGGAGGCTGTATGAAGGAAAAAAAGATTTCCTTTTTATTGGTGGAAGATGATGAAGTGGATATAATGAATGTGAAGAGGGCTTTTGAAAAAAATAAGATAACAAATCCCTTGCATATTGCCAGAGATGGGCTTGAGGCACTTGAAATTTTAAAGAGAAAACCAAAGATAGAAAATTTTCCCAATGTGGTCCTTCTGGACCTTAGAATGCCAAAAATGGATGGTATTGAGTTTTTAAAGAATATAAGGGCTGACTCAGAACTTAAAAAACTCATAATAATAGTTCTCACCACTTCTGATGATGACAGGGATGTGGTCTCTGCTTATGATTTTAATGTGGCAGGTTATATAATTAAACCTATAACCTTTGATAAGTTTATGCAGGCAATGGCTACCATTAACCTTTACTGGACCCTCTCAAAGGTTCCCTAAAAATGGAAGAAATTTTAAAGAAGAGTTTAAAGATTTTAATTGTTGATGATGATGAGGTGGATCGCCTTGCTTTTAGAAGAATAATTTCAAAAATAAATAAGGATTTTGAAGTTTTTGAGGCACTGGATGGTTTTGAAACATTAAAAATAATTAAGGAAAAGAGTTTTGATTGTATATTTTTAGATTATCGTCTTCCTCAATGGGATGGATTGAAGGTCTTAAAGGAGATAAGGGCTCTGGATATAAGGACTCCTGTGGTTATAATTACTGGACAGGGAGATGAAAATCTGGTGATGGAACTTTTAAAGGTGGGGGCTGAGGACTATCTTCCAAAATCCTTGCTTTCTCCAGAAAGCGTCCTTAAATCTCTGGAATATTCTATAAATTCAAGGTACTCCAAGGAGCAGTTAAAATGGCTTGCCTCTTTTCCAGAAAAAAGCCCCATACCCATAGTGGAAATAAATTATGGAGGGGAAATAACCTATATAAACCCCGTTGCGGAATTTCTCTTTTCAGATTTGAAAGAAAAAATTTTTTCCCATCCCTTTCTTTCTGGAATTATGGAACTGATTTTTGAATCCACCCATAAAGGCAATATTCCCGTTGCAAGGGAAATTGAAGTGGAGGGAAAATTTTACCATCAAACCATTTCCCTTATCCCCGATAAAAAGCTTGTCAGGATTTATGCCATTGATATAACAGAAAGGAAAGAGGCAGAAAAGGAAATTTTTTATAATGCCTATTTTGACCGCTTGACAGGGCTTTTCAACAAGACCTTTTTCCTTCAAAGGATTTCCTATCTTTTAAAATTTTCCAAGGCAAATATAGAATACGGGTTTGCCGTTTTGCTCCTTAATGTGGACAGGTTTAAGGTTTTAAATGATAGCTTGGGGCATCCAGCAGGGGATAAATTGATAATAGCGATTTCAGACCGTTTAAAGAGCACTTTAAGTCCTTCCGATACCATTTCCAGGTTTGTAGGGGATGAATTTGGGATAATCCTGGAAAATTTAAAGGAAAAGTTCCCCTATGTAGTTAAATTGGTGGAAAAAATACAGGGCAGCTTTTCAAAACCTTTTATTATTGAAGGAAAGGAGGTATTTATAACGGTTTCCATTGGAATAAATCTCTATCCTGAGGACTATTCAAATCCAGAAGAAGTATTAAGGGATACCGATACTGCATTAAATAGAGCCAAGGGGCTTGGAAGGGCAAAGTATGAAATTTTTGACAAGGAAATGCACCATAAGGCAATTTCTATTTTAAATTTTGAAACTGATTTAAGGAAGGCACTGGAAAAGAAGGAGCTGGATATTTACTATCAGCCCATTGTCAACCTTTCCAATGGAAGAGCCGAAGGACTTGAAGCCCTGGTGAGATGGAAACATCCCGAGAAGGGTTTCTTAATTGCCCAGGATTTTATACCCTTTGCTGAAGAGACAGGACTTATTACTGGAATAGACAGATGGGTAATAGAAGAAGTTTTCAGGCAGGTTAGCCAGTGGCTCAAGACAAAAGAAATTAAATTCCCCTTTTATGTCTCCATAAACCTTTCCTCTGCTGATTTTGAAGAAAATGGCTTAATCCCTTTTATAAAGGCACTTTTTGAAAAATATGGGCTCCATACTCAAAATATCAGATTTGAAATAACAGAAAATACCTTAATTTCCAATGTAAGGGGTGCCAGTTTTATCCTGAAAGAATTGAGGGAGATGGGAATAAAGATACATCTGGACGATTTTGGAACGGGTTATTCATCTTTAAGGTATCTTCAGAAATTCAAGGTGGATTCCATCAAAATTGACAAATCCTTTATAGAAGGGCTTGAGGTGGTTGAGGAAAGCAATGAAATTGTAAAAACCATTATCCTTTTATCTCAAAATTTAAAGATAAATGTAATTGCAGAAGGAATAGAAAGGGAAAATCAACTGAAAATTTTAAGGAATTTAAACTGTCAATACGGGCAGGGATTTTTATTTTCAGAAGCCCTGGAATTGAATAAGATAATTATTTAAAAACCTTTCTGGCTAAATAAAATAGAAATCCAATTTCCTTTTCCTTTATTTTTGCTCTCATTATTATGTCCATCAGGGTTGTTTCTGGATGTTTGTAATGATTTTCCTTCAAAATGCCCCTCTTTTTTAACTGCTCAATTAAAAAATTGTAAAAAAATCTTATTTTTTCACTATCAGCAATTTCTTCCTCTTCTCTCTTTTTTGAAAACTCATAAAGATACAGGGAAACAGCAATGGCAAGGTTTAGGGAACCTTTTTCCCCTTCTGAGGTTTTAATTGTGGATAACCCATCTACTATCCTTAATTCTTCTCTGTTTAAACCCCTTTCTTCATTTCCAAAGACCAGAGCAGGGGAGGGATGAACTTTTAAAATTTCCCTTGCCTCTTCAGGGCTATATCTTTTTGACCTGTATCTTCCTGATATCCTGGTAGTACCCATAAGATAAAACCCTTTTTCCTTTAAGTTTTTTAAAGAATCATAAATTTTTATATCTTTAAAGAGCTCACCGCCTTTCATAGAAAATTGTTTTGCCCTTTCTGAATTTATTTTACATCTGGGTTTGATTAAAATTAAATTTTTAAAGCCAAAATTTGCCATTGCCCTGAGGATAAGGCCTAAATTTATGGAAAATCTTGGCTCAATTATAACTATTTTTAATTTTTCTTCTATTTTATCTGATCCCATTTGGCTTCTGTTATAAAGTAGACCTCTGCTTCTCCTTTGTATTCATATTTATGGTAGGAATTGTAATTCCAGCCCAGGTATTCTGAATCCCCTCCTGAATGGGTGGTAATAAAAAACCTGTGGGAAAGAGAACCAAAGGAATTTACCACATCCAGAGGGGTAGCAGGCATTCCTTTGCTTGGGTCCACGGGTATCCATCCGAAAGGTGGAAGATAAACTTCTGCCCATCTATGATAAACATTGTCAATGGAGGAATCATCTCCCCTTACCACTATACCTGCTTCATATCTGGCTGGAAGCCCTGCTGCCCTGGCAAGGGCAATGAAAGAGAAAGTAAATTCTGAACAGGACCCATTTCCCCTTTTAAGCACTGTGGATGCCTTATTCCAGCCACCGGTCATCTCATATTTGATATTTGTATGAAGATATTTATGTATTTTAAAGGCAATCCAGAAGGGATTTTTTTCATCCTTAATAATGTTTTTCAATAAATCTTTAATATATTGGTTGTTTATATCCAGTTTTTTCCCATCAATGGTATATTCCCTTTTAATTTCTTCTGGAATGGCTTCCAGACCCTGAACCCACTCTGGAAAGATGAAATAATTTAAATCAAAGGTTTCCACTTCTGTGGTATAATCAATTTTTAGACACCCATCATTTTCAATTTTTCCTTCCAGAGTAGCAAATTTTTGCCCCCACCTATCTTTTTTTACATTATATTTTTCTGGATGAAATTTTAAGGGACTTAAAAATTTTTGATGCTTGTCTTCCTCTGGTATGGCTATAAAAATGCTTCCAAAAACTTCTGAAGAGGGTCCCTTGTTGCAAAGGGAGTGGGAAAATTTTATTTTTCTTTTATAACTTTTTCCTAAATAATAAGGTTTTTCATTAAAACTTATATCCATCAGGTAGAGGGCTTTTTCCTGAAAATCCAGTACATACAATATATCTTTATCCCTTAAAATTCCTGTGGGATATGGAGCAGGGGAGGGAAGGACCCCAAAAATTTCACCCTCTCTATTTGCAACATAAATTTTGTCGTTTATTCTATCTGTAATCCAGAGATATTTTCCATCAAAATGGATGCCTTCAGGGGAACTGGAAAGCCCTGAAAAGGAATCAATTATGGTGCCATCGGAGGCATCAATTTTAAAAAACTTACCCTTTGCGGTAGCCCATAAGTTTTCTCCATCAAAGGCAATGGAAAAGGGTTCAGTTTCAAGATCCTCCAAAACCTTATCCACCTTCTCTTCTTTTAAATTAAAATGAAAGATTTTCTTTTTTTCACTGTCTATAACCCATAATCCACCATCATCCTTTACAATTCCTGTTAATTTTTTAAAGGGAAGTTTTCTTTTATCTTTTATCTGCTCCTGCGGAATGGAAAAATAATAGAGATTTGAAGTGGCTCTGTCTGAAATGAGAAGAAAATTCCCATCCTTTGAAAGCCCGTAAGGTTGTTCAATGGGCAGGGGAATTGATTTGATAACCTTTCCAATTTCAGAAAATAGGAGGGCTGGAGTGATAAAAAATAAAAAAATCATCTTGTAAATTTTCATTTTTCCTCCCTAATCCTTTATTCCTAAATAATAATATAATCCAAAAATCATAAATAGAAAATTTGGAGAAAAGGCAGCCAGAAAGGGCTTAAGCATTTGCATTTCTCCCATTTTACCAAAAAATATTATTAAAATCCAGTAAAGCAATCCAATAAATAAAATTCTTGCCAGATTTCCCCAGATCTGATGGGTGGATTTAAAGGAAAAACTGAAAACAATGGCAATAAAACCAATGAGCAAAATAAAAAAAGGATAGAAGACCTTCTGCCATAGTTTTACTTCCCAGCTGTAGGGTTTATATCCAGCCCTTTTTAAATTTGAAATATACCTTTTCAGTTTGACAAGGTTCAGATTGGAGGGGTTGTCAAATATGGAAGAAAAAACCTCCACCCCGTCTGGAAGATTATAAATATCCTTTTCCAGTTTTTTAAACTCAATCCTGTCCTCAAAAATTTTTCTTTCTGCCCCTTCTGAAACTATCCATTTCCCATCTGCAAAATAAATTTCTCGCGCTAATAGGAAAATTTCTGGCTTCTGACTGAAATTAAAACCTTCAAAACCTATAATGCTTAAATTTTTTTTGTCAAAGGTTCTGTATTTATAAATCCATCCTTTGTCACTGGCTACATAGGTATCCTGTCCAAAAAGCCTGGCAAATTTTGGAAGGTTTTTCTTCCCAAATATCATATCTCTATAATCCTCACCCTTCTGATTTATTTCAGGAAGGTATATTTCTGCAAAAAGAAAAGAAATTATGCCAATGGCAAAGGTCATTGCCAAAAGGGAAAGGGATATTCTGGAAAAGGAAACCCCCAGGGCTTTCAGTGCTGTTATCTCCCTGTTTTTCTCCAGCAAGGCAATTCCTATGCCAAGGGATGAAAGGATGCAAAGCGGTATTATAAAATCATAAAGATTTTTTGGCAGGGAAAAAAGATAATAATAAAATACCACCTTCAGAGATACTTTATTCCTGGTTATCTCTTCTACAATCTGGGCAAAATCCATAATTATAAAGAGTGAAGAGATAGCCAGAAGGGAAAGTAGAAAATAAGGAATAAAAGACCTTAAAAGATACCTATCCATAAGATGAAAATTTATACTGGTCCTTTTAAATCTTTTCTTTTCAATTTCTTTCTTTTCCTGGGCAGGGGAGGGGAATGGTTTTAATTTTATCTCCCTTTTAGGAAAAATAAGAAAGTAGAGGGTGCCCAGGAAGAAAAATGATGGAATTGACCACATAGAAAAGGCAGGATTTAATTTCCCCTCCACAGCAAGGGTTTCATTATAAATCAGGAACATATAGGAAACCAGAATAACAATAAGGGATATGAGAAAAGCATAACCCTTTACAGAGCCCTTTTCTCTTTTTCTCAAGGTGCTTTCTTGTAAACTACCATACCGTAGGGCGGCACAGAAACTGTGATATTTCCATCAGAAACACTGATGTTTCCTGTAAG
>JBBFMJ010000110.1:0-6240 GCA_037478515.1 Thermoanaerobaculia bacterium | reverse complement strand
TTGGGCAAAGATTTTGAAATGAATTTTAAGGTTAGTTGCAAGGAAAGAAGGTATTTTAATGAGGAAGAAAGTACTTATCCTCCTTTAAGGGGAAAGAGTTTTCAGGTTATTATAAAGTTTGAAATTTTAGATAAATCTGATAATTTTTATAAAAAAATGGAGTTTTCAGGAAGGCATCTGGCAAAAAGGGAAAATTTTGATGAAAAGGGTGGAAAAATTGATGGTTATTATGTAAAATATTATCTTCCAAAGATTTCTTTCCTTGAATTTACAAGGGAGATTTTAAAGGAGTTTGATTTGAAGAAACTAAAGGAATATGAAAAATCCAAAAATAAATACCTCAAGGCAGCTGCCTTGATTGAAAAAAGTTATCTGGAGGCAAAGTGAAGAAATTATTTTTATTTTTAATTTTAATTTCCCTGGGACTATTTGCACAAAAAGGACCTGATTATGTATCAGAGCCCTCTGTTCCCACAGTAAGCCCACCTGTCAAAGACCTTCCTCCTTCAGAACAGGAAAGGAATCCTTATGCTCTTGAGATGAAAAGAAGGGAGGAATGGGGATATTCAGGTGAAAGCAAACAGGGCTTTCCTTGGGATAATCCTTTACTTGAATATCAAAAGAATGCTCCACAACCTGATTTTCTGGAGCAGAAGGCATTTTCAACACCCATTATAAATGTAAATGGCTACACTTCCCCATCATCTCCACCCGATACCACAGGGGATGTGGGACCAAACCATTTTCTTCAGGCAACAAATGCAGGGGGATATGGCTCTCTGGTACATATTTATACAAAGACAGGCACCTTTGTTCAGACCTTTGCAATGGAGAGTTTAGCCAGTTCTGCCCCCTGCAATAATGGATACTGCGACCCAATTGTTTTATATGATAAATTTGCAGACCGATGGGTTGTTTCAGAATTCCCTTATTCTGGAAGTTATTTTTGCGTATATGTTTCTACTTCTCCAAATCCTCAAGGGACTTGGTATGTTTATACCTTTGGAGACCTTGGATACGGGGGACCACCCGATTATCCAAAGTACGGGATCTGGCCCCTCGATGAAGATGGGGATGGACAATATCTGGAAGGTTCCTATCTCATTGGTGTAAATGCTGGTGCCACCGGAAAAAGAGATCTCTATGCTTTAGACAGAAAGAAAATGCTTCAGGGACAGCCAGCCACCTATCAAAAATTTTCTGTCTCAACTCTTTCCGCCTTTGGTTTTCAACTGGTTCTTCCAGCAGGGCACGAGGGACCGGAGCCCCCACCACAGGGAAAAGGTGCTCTTTTTTTGAGACCTGTGGATACAGAAATCCATTCCGGTTTTACCTGTTCTGAACCCTGTGATTTGATGCAGATCTGGGAACTTAAAGTGGACTGGACAACCCCTGCCAATTCCACCTTGACGGAACTTCCACGAATTACCATTGCAGAATTTGACCATACCTTATGTGGGACTTCTGGAAACTGGAACTGTATGCCCCAGCCAAACACAACCCAAAAAATTGACCCCATAAGGGAGCCTTTACACTTTCCAGTTCAATACAGAAACTTTGGAAGTTATGAAACCATAGTGGGTTGCTTTGCCGAGGATGCCAGCGGGACAGACAGGGCAGGGGTTCACTGGTTTGAATTAAGAAGGCAGGGTTCAAGTTGGACAAAATATCAGGAAGGTGTACTTTCAGCAGATACACTGCACAGGTCTGTTTGCAGTGCTGCAATGGATGGATGGGGAAATATTGCTGTGGGCTACACCAGAACTGGATCGGTCACACCATATTATCCTTCAATTTATTATGCAGGACGCCTTTCATCAGATCCTTTAAATACAATGCCTTATTTTGAATACTCTATACAGGATGCCACAAGTTCAAATACTGATAACGAAAGATGGGGTGACTATGCAGGAATTGGAGTGGATCCTAATGATGATTGTACTTTTTGGTTTACCACGGAATATGGTGGCTCAGGTCAGACAAAGATTGCTGCCTTTAAATTTGATTCCTGTGGCTGTATCTATCCCGGTGCACCCCAGAACCTTACTGCCTCTCCCAATGGAAATAATTCTATTTATCTTCAATGGTCTCAGGGAAGCCCTGAAGGGACAACCTTTAATATTTATAGAAAAATTGGCTCCTGTCCCCAGTCAAATTATGTAAAAATTGCCTCAAATATTTCAGGTTTAAGTTATGTGGATAATACGGTTTCAGGAGGAATAACCTATGCTTATGTGGTAAAAGCAGTAGATATCACTGGAAAATGTGAATCTCCTGCTTCCAGCTGTGATGATGCTCAAACCACTGGTGTCTGTCTGGAACCCCCTTCCTTTGGAGGTATCCAAAGTGTGTCCAATGCTGAAAACTCCACATGTACTTTGAATTTAAGCTGGAATGCTGGAACCTCTATCTGTGGTGGGACCTTGGCTTATAATATTTATCGTTCCACAAGCAATCCCTTTACCCCCAGTTCCTCAAACCTCATAGCCACTGGAATTTCCGGGACAAGTTTTTCTGATACAGTGGGTCTGGTTTACAATACCAATTATTACTATATTGTAAGAGCAGTGGACTTATCCAATGGAGTGGAAGATAACAATTCAGTTATAATGGGGGCAGTACCCACAGGTCCTGTAACCATTCAAAATTTTGCCGACAACTTTGAAGGTTCAGGTGGTTTTGATAATCCTGGCTGGACTCACCAGCCCTTAACTGGCTCCGTGGACTGGCAGTGGTCCACAGCCCAGAGCCAGAGCCCTACCCATTCCTGGTTTTCCCCTTCCCAGACAACCATTGCTGATAGGGTCTTGGTGACTCCTCAGATAGGGGTACTTTTAAATACTACAATGTCCTTTTATCATACCTATAATTTTGAAGGAACTTCCACATGCTATGATGGTGGAACCTTAGAATATTCTACAAATGGAACTACCTGGACAGTGGTGCCTGATAGTTTCTTTACATCAGGTGGATTTAATGGAACTGTTTCAACTTCTTATGGAAATCCAATAGGTGGAAAAAGGGCCTGGTGTTTTGGAACCATTGGTCCAATGACACAGGTCAATTTAAACCTTGGATCCCTTGCAGGAAATACAATATATTTAAGATTTCATGCAGGAGAGGACTCCTCTCAAGCTGGTACTGGCTGGTATGTGGATACTGTAAGGATAAACAATGCAGGGACCCAGAGCAGTTGTGAGACAGGAGCTGGTTGCACACCACCCTCACCTCCAGCTCTAAATTCTGCCACTGCAACCTGCAGCGGGATAAATTTAAATTATTCTGCTGGAACAGGTGATACTCAAAGTTTTAATGTTTATAGAATATCGGGAAGCTGTGGGGGAACAGCTCAAAAGATTGCAGGTCCTGTAATCTCAAACACTTATCTTGACACTACTGCCAATGATGGAGGCACCTATTCTTATCTTATAAAGGGCTCCTGCTCCCCCTCAGGAACCCCTGAATCAAATTTTTCTAATTGTATTTCAGCAGTTTCCTACTCAGTTCCAAATCCTACCATTTCAGGGAGCACTTCCAACACCTGTCCTGCTGAAACAGTTACCTTAACTACCCAGAGTGGTATGAATAATTATCAATGGTATAAAAACGGAAATCCCATAGATGGTGCAAATTCAAATACTCTGATTGTTTCAGAGACAGGAAGTTATAGTGTAAGTTATAAAAATTCCTCTGGCTGTACAGGAACTTCCCTGCCCTTTTCAGTTACTATAAATCAATGTCTTCCAAATATAGTTTATTTAAATAGCACAGCACCTGTACCAGTGGAAGAGGATGGGGATGGAATTCCAGAAGCAGGGGAAAAGTGGAAAATGGATGTAACTTTAAAAAATACTGGGAGCAAAGATGCATCAGATGTGCTGGCATCCCTTTCAGGGGAAGGAATAATTTCCTGCTCAAATCCTTTAAATTTTGGAAATATTTCCGTAAATGGAGAAAAGACAGGGACCTTTGAATTTGTAATAGACCCGTCCCTCTGGTATTCCACTTATACCTGTGGTTCTTCTATTGGCTTTGATATTACAAATAAGACATCCAATTCTGGTGCTTATAATTATACAAATGATTTGAATTTCAGAACCACTCAGGTAGGTATCCCTGGTACAAATTTAAATCAGAATTCCACAGCCCCAGGAATTTTTGGCGTCAAAAATACAAGTAGTACCTCTGCCTTTTCTCCAACTTTTACTCTGACACCTGATATAACCAGCGGGAGTGTTTCTTTCACTTTAAGTGGAACGACAAACTATACAAATTGCGTCAGAGTGGAACTTCTTGCACCGGACAACTCCTTCCTCCTCTTGAAGGATTATGGACAGGCAATCCAGAGTTCTTATGACATAAAAGATTTTTATAACTTAAAGGGAACAGGAACCTATTCTTTAAGGGCTTACGAACAGCAGGGATGTGGAACTGGAAACCAATATGTAAATGTGGAAAACATATCAATGTCCATCCAAAAGCAAATCCCAGCAAATTGTTCAACTTCCAGTTATTTTTGTGGGCTTTCTGAGGTACAGAATTTGAAATTATTCAAAGATGGAACCAGTGTAAAGGTCCAGTTTTCAAACCTTGGAAATTTTAAATACAATTTGTATGTATCAAAATATCCCAATACCCATCCCTTCAATGTAACTGGCTCAACAAATGGAAAAAAGGACTGCAATGTTCAAACTCTTTTAAATGGGACTTTGAGAGAAATAAGTTCCTATAGTTTGGAATCAGGTATAACTGGTGAATATTCCTGTCTCTATATTCTCGTAACTGCTGACAATGGCTTTGGAACTGAAGGAGGATTGGGCTTTGATTCCTTCTCTCAGACAAGGACTGCTTCAGAGTACTGTGCAAGATAAGGAATATTTTTTAAAAAAAGCAGAAAGAGAAAGGGAAAAGGGCAATTTTGATAAAGCATTGCTTTTTTACAAAAAGGCAAAAGAAATTGGCTCTTCTTACAGGATTGATTTAGGCACTGCCCATACTTTGAGGGTAAAAGGAGATTTTGAAGGTGCCTTAAAGGCCTATGATAAAATTTCAAAAAAATATAAAAATAAAATAATCCTTGCTGATGCTTTGCTTGGAAAAGCCCTATCCCTTAAAGGGCTTTCAATGGCAGAGGAGGCAATAAAGTTTTTAAAAAAGGCAGAAAAAATTTATGAAGAACAGCAAGATGAATTGGGGCTAGCATATCTTTACTGGGCATATTGCGTGGTCTTCAGGGTTTCAGGAAATTTTAAGGAGGCAATGGAATATGGTGAGAGAGCTCTGGCAATCTTTAATTATTTTGAAGATAAAAAGGGAATTTTATATTCTTCCTGTGCCCTCGGGGGACTGAGTAGAGTTCTTGGAAACCTTGAGGATTCATTAAATTATTATAAAAAAGCCAATGAACTGGCAAAAATTTTAAAGGATAAATTTGGAGTTGCCTATTCCTTTTGCGGGCTTGGAAACTATTATAGAATGAAGGGCAAATTTACCAGGGCAATGGAATTTTTTAAAAGGGCAGAAGAAGTTTATGGAGAGATAGGGGACATTGTTTCTTTTTCCTATACCCTGTGGTCAATGGGAATTTTAATGACTTTAAAGGGGCATTATTTTAAAGCAGAAGAGTATTTTGAAAAATCCCTTTCAAATTTTGAAAAGACAAAGGACAGGAGAGGAATTGTATATTCTTTAATGGGCTTAATTCAGACCAATTTTCTGGAAGGCAAATCCCTAATGGGAGAAAAGAAAAAATGTATGGAAATTTTGAAAAAGTATAAACTCCCCTGGGAAGAGCTTTTATTTAAAATTCTAATATCTAAAATTGACGGAAGGATGAAAAATTTTGATAAAGAGCTTTCTTTTTTTGGTTCTTCTTATAGGTTTGAAAAATTTCCTTTAAATCTTCCTTAAATTTTGAAAAATTTAAAAAGTTGTAGGGGCTGAATTTATTCAGCCCGATTATTTTTGGGTCAAGCAAATTCGACCCCTACGAAATCTTTATTAAGGGATGGTGGAAAACACGCCCCTAAGAAAAACTCAAAATTTGATAAAATAAACCTATGAGTTTAGAAGATAAGGTTCTTTCAATGATTGAAGAAGAAAATTTTTCTTTAAAAAATCTTCTTTAGATATTTCCTGAGTATTAGGAGTATTATTATCAGTTTTAGCTAAAAGAGAATTAGAGAAATTATTTAATTTAGAATCAGTTACTTCCATTGCTATTTTATATTTTTTTTGGGC
>JBBFMJ010000109.1:0-6251 GCA_037478515.1 Thermoanaerobaculia bacterium | reverse complement strand
TTTGAAACCTTCCATAGAAGATTTGAAAAAAATGGAATCTTTGGGGTATTTGAGTGGATCAAAGCCCTCTAAGGAAAAAGATCCAAAGGATTTGATCTGGATTGTAAAGGCAATGGAGGAAGGAAAAAGATATTTTGAAGGGAAAGATTACCAGAAAGCAGAGGAGATTTATAAAGAGATTTTAAAGGCAAATCCAGAAAACTACCCTGCCCTTATTCAGTATGGAACCCTTTTAAGAGAGCAAAAAAGGATTGAAGAAGCCCTTTCAATTTATAATAAAGCTAAGGATTTAAACCCTTCCTTTATCCATGCCAGATTTAATTTAGGCACCATCTATTTTGAAAAAGAAAATTTTGGGAAGGCAGAGGTGGAGTTTTTAAAAATTTTAGAAGCTCTTCCAGATTTTCCAGAGCCATACTTTTATCTTGTGATGATTTATTTAAAAAAAGGGGAAAGGGAGAAAGCAAGGGAAATCATTGAAAAAGCAAAAAAAACTTTAAAAAAGGAGGCAAATCTTTACTTTTATGAAGGTTTAATCTTTGTTTCTGAAAATAATCTGGCAAAGGCAATTGAAAGTTTTAAAAATGCCTTAAAATATGAGCCAGATTATTTTGACGCCAGGTTTAATTTAGCTCAAGCATATTATAAAAATGGAAAAGTTCAGGAAGCATTGAAGGAATATGAAGAATGCCTGAAGTTAAACCCAGAATATTCTCAATTATATTTAATCATAGGCTCAATTTTCCTCTATGATTTAGAAAGCACAGAGAAAGCAAAGGAGTATTTTGAAAAATTTCTTCAGAAATTCCCAGAACACCCTGAAACTCAAAATGTAAGGGAAATTTTAAACTCCCTTTAGTAAAAAAAGAAAACCAATTATATACAACTCCTTTAAATTTAAAAATAAATCTTATAAACAAAATAGCTTCTCTTGAAATAAGTGCTTTAATTTGTTAAAATAAAGTATATGAAAGAAAAAGATTCAGGTGAAAAGCTTTACTATAAACCATCTGAGGTCTGCAAAATTGCAGATATAAAACCCTATGTTTTATCCTACTGGGAAACAGAATTTCCTCAGATTGGACAGAATATTGTAAGGGGTCAGAAGCTTTATACTCAGGAAGATTTAAATCTTGTATTGAAAATAAAAAAACTCCTTTATGAAGATGGTTTTACAATCTCTGGAGCAAAAAAACAGCTGGAAAAGGAAGAAACACCTCCCCAGGAAAAATTACCTATTGAAATAAATGAAAAAAGTGATATTATAGATAAGAAAATTTTAAGAGAAGTTATTGAAGATTTGCAAAATATTATTAAATGGATCAAGAAATAGTCGGGACGTAGCGCAGCCTGGTAGCGTACCTGAATGGGGTTCAGGTGGTCGCGAGTTCAAATCTCGCCGTCCCGACCATTTTTTTAATGGGCTTTGTTCACCTTCACAACCATAGCGATTATAGTTTACTGGACGGTGCTTTAAGGATATCTGATATGGTCAGATTTGCAAAAAAGACCTCAGCCAGAGCCATTGCTCTAACAGATCACGGGAATATGTATGGAATTATTGAATTTTTAAATGAGGCAGCTCAAAATGATGTAAAGGGGATACCAGGGCAGGAATTTTATATTACAGAAGGTTCCAGATTTGATAAAAGTGAAAAAAAACCCCATTATCATCTGACAATTTTGGCCATGGATCTGGAAGGTTATAAAAACTTATGCAAACTTTCTTCAAAGGCATATCTGGAGGGTTATTATTATAAGCCCAGAATTGATATGGAACTTTTAAAAGAGCACAACCAGGGTTTAATAGTTTTAAGTGGATGCCTTCAGGGGTATATACCTCAAAAACTTTTAAATGGAGAAAAAGAGGAAGCCAGAAAATATGCCAGAGAAATGCGGGAAATTTTTGGAAAGGATAGATTTTATCTGGAGCTGATGAGGACAGGCCTTCCAGAGCAGAATGCCATAATTCCTTCTATGGTTGAATTGAGCAGAGAGCTGGAAATTCCTCTGGTTGCCACCAATGATGCCCACTATTTTAAAAAAGAAGATGCCATACTCCAAAAGATTTTAATATGTATATCCACAAACCAAAAACTGGAGGACGAAGAAGGGCTTTTTGCTGGAAACAGTGAATATTACTTAAAAAGCACTGAGGAGATGTATAAACTCTTTGAGGGAATAGAGGAAGCTTGTAAAAATACTTTAAAAATTGCAGAAATGGTAAATATAAACTTCAAAAAGGAAAGTTACCACCTCCCCCATTTTGAAATACCCCCTTCCTTTCAAACTTCTGCACAGTATTTAAGATTTCTTGCTGAAGAGGGTTTAAAAAAAAGGCTTCTGGAAAAAAAGGTTTCAAAACCACCAGAGCTATACTGGAATAGGTTGGAAGAGGAACTTAAAATCATTGAATCTATGAATTTCCCTTCCTATTTTTTAATCCTGCAGGATATTTTATCTAATGCCAGAGAAAAGGGCATACCTGTGGGCCCGGGAAGGGGTTCCTCTGCTGGTTCTCTGGTTGCCTATGCTTTAAGAATTGTGGATATTGACCCTCTGGAATACAATTTAATTTTTGAAAGATTTTTAAACCCTGAGAGAATAAGTATGCCTGATATAGATGTGGATGTATGCCAGAAAAGAAGAGGGGAAGTTCTGGAATATATAAAAAGCAAGTATGGGCAGGAAAATGTCTGCCAGATTGTAACTTTCAAGCCCTTAAAAGCAAAAGGGGTAATAAGGGATGTGGCAAGGGTCTTAAACTTCCCTTATGAGAAGGCAGATAAAATTGCAAAACTCATACCCGATCCCAGGATGTCCATAGAAGAAGCCCTGGAGGTATCTCCACACTTAAATAAATTAAAAAAGGAAGATAAACAAGTAGAAAAGCTCTTAAATTACTGTAAAGATCTGGAGGGATTGAACAGAAACATTTCTGTCCATGCAGCAGGGATAGTAATAACTCCAGGGAAGACCTGGGACTATGCACCCCTTGCCTTAAGCCCCAGGGAAAATGAAGTGATAATTCAGTACACCCATTCACACCTGGAAAAGATAGGACTTCTTAAAATGGATATTTTAGGGCTGGCAACCCTTACTGTAATTGACAATACCTTAAAAGATATCAAAGAAAATTATGGAATAGAAATTGACCTCTTTAAAATCCCTCTGGATGACCCTGAAGTATTTAAGCTTTTCAGCAAAGGAGAAACCGATGGGATATTCCAGTTTGAATCCAATGGGATGAAGGAATGTCTTAAAAAACTAAAACCCACAAGCTTAAATGACCTCATTGCTATGAATGCCTTATACAGGCCTGGGGCACTGGGGGCTGGGACTGTGGAGCCCTTTATAAGAAGAAAAAATGGACAAGAAAAAATAGAATATAAGCTCCCCGTTCTGGAAAATATACTTTCAGAGACCTATGGAATTATTGTCTATCAGGAACAGGTTATGCAAATTGCTGTGGAAGTGGCTGGCTATTCTATGGCAAAGGCAGACCTTTTAAGAAAAGCAATGGGTAAAAAACAGAAGGAAGTTATGCAAAAGGAAGAAGAAGAATTTGTAAAAGGAGCAAAGGCAAAGGGGGTGAAGGAATCTGTGGCAAGGGAAATCTTTAATTTTATAAAACCCTTTGCTGGGTACGGGTTCAACAAATCCCATTCTGTCTCCTATGCCTATCTTGCCTATGTGACTGCTTACCTTAAAGTCCACTGGCCCCACTTCTTTATGTCCCGGCTAATTGATTCTGTGGTATCTGAAACACCTAAAATGGTCAAATATATAAGAAGTGCTGAAAGGATGGGAATAAAGGTTCTGCCTCCAGATATAAATAAATCTTATATAAATTTTTCTGTGGAAGAAAATAATATCCGTTTTGGTTTTTTGGGTATAAAAGGTGTTGGGGAAGCCCCTGCTGAACATATAAAAAATATAAGGCAGGAAGGGGAATTTCAAAACCTCTCTGAATTTTTAAGGAGGATAAACCCTCATATAGTTAATAAAAAGACAATGGAAGCTTTGATAAAAGCAGGTGCTCTGGATTCCTTTGGAGTTCCAAGAAAAACCCTTCTTTCAAATATTGAAAATTTAATGGCATACAGCCAGAAATACCAAACCTTACGGGAGGCAGGGCAGATTCCACTTTTTATAGATGAAATAGTTCTGGAAAAAAAGGAAGAAGATGGACAGAATATTTTAAACTTTGAAAAAGAAGCCCTGGGTTTTTATTTTTCCGGGCATCCCTTAAATGGGATGGAAGACCTTTATGAAAGATTCAGTGAAGTAAGCATATCAGAGCTGGAAAACTTTGAGGAAAAAGAAATAAGGGTGGCAGGGGTAATCTCAGAAATTCAACAGAAAGTTGCCAAGTCAGGGCAGAATGCCAATAAAAGCTATGTAATATTTAACCTTGAAGATATGGACTCTCAAGTCAAGGTAGTTGCTTTTCCCAGTGTCTATAGTTCCTGTGGAGAGTACATTGAAGAAAATGCAGTGGTTATTGTAAAGGGTGTGCCCACTGTCCTGGATACCGGTCTGGAAATAAGAGCAAGTGATGTTTATCCTTTAAAAAAGGCACCCCAGAAACAGGCCCTTAGAATTCTTCTTAAAGTTCCAGAAGAAATGGATGAAAAACTTACATTAAGAATTTATGAAAATTTAAAAAAATTTCCCGGTCCTGTGCCTGTGGGATTTCTCTATTTAAAAAAGAATCTCTGTAAAATTTATTTGAAACCTTCTATTCCAGTTTTTGTAAATCCCACTGACAAGTTTTTGGAAGAGATGGGAAAAATTCTTGGCAAAAATAATATTCAGTTTTTAATTTAGGGGGAAAAATGGTCATTTGTGAATTAAGAAAGGGCAAAGAAAAACTTCTGGAAAACAAACATCCCTGGGTCTTTGAAAGTTCCATATATAAAATCAAAGGTGAAGGTTCTTTTTGTGAAATTGAAAACTGGGAAGGTAAAAAACTTGCCTGGGGAATTTATAGTTCAAAATCACAAATAAAATGCAGGATACTGGAATTCAGACCCTATGAAAAAGGAAGGGAAAAGATAATAGGAGAAAAGGTCAGAGAAGCCATAACCATAAGAAGGATGCTCCTTCAAGGGGAAACAGATGGGTTTCGCCTGATAAATGCAGAAGGGGATCTTTTGCCAGGGGTTACTGTGGACATCTATGGGGATATAGTGGTTGTCTCCACCACTGTGGAAGGGTGGGAAAATACAAAGGAAGAATTTCTCTATCCCCATATAAAAAAGCAATGGCCCTCTCCGCACTTTTTTGAAAAAAATAATGTGGATGGGAGATTTCAGGAAAAACTTACCATGGTGGACAGGTGGATTTTAGGAAAGGTGGAAATGCCTGTGATGATAAAAGAAAATGGATTAAAATTTCTGGTGGATATTGAAAAGGGACAGAAGACGGGCTTTTTTTTAGATCAGAGGGAAAACAGGAGGCTTATAAAAGAAATCTCCAATGGTGCAGAAGTTTTAAATGCTTTTTCCTATACTGGAAGTTTTTCTGTCTATGCACTAAAGGGCGGGGCAAGGTCTGTTCAAAATGTAGACACCTCCCTTCCTGCTTTAAACCTATCTGAAGAAAACCATAAAATAAATGGCTTTTCAAAGGATGTGGCAATAAACATAAATGAAGATTGTTTTGAATATCTAAGACATCTGGTTAAAAGAGGGGCAAAATTTGACATAGTTATACTTGATCCCCCTGCCCTATGCAAAAACAGGTCTCAGATAGAAAATGCTTTAAAGGCATATAAGGATTTAAATTTGCAGGCAATGAAACTTTTAAGGCCTCAGGGCTTTTTACTAACCTGTTCCTGCTCTTCCCACATTTCTCCGCAACTTTTCAGTCAAACAATCTTTGAAGCAGCCAAGGATGCCAAGGTAAATTTAAGGATTCTTTATAAAAAAGGGGCTTCCTTTGACCACCCCGTAAATATTTACTGCCCTGAATCAGAATACCTCAAAGCCTATTTATGCACCATAACCCCTTAAAAAGAGATGCTCTGGTTTATCCTTTCTCTTTTCTCTGCCCTTATTGCCACCCTGCTGGATGTATGGGCAAAAAGAATATCCTCTAAAATTTCTCCTTTAAAAATTGCTCAAGGCAAGGTTTTCCTTGGGACCCTTTTTGTAATTTTATATTTTTTAATTTTAAAAAAAAATTTTCTGGATACCAGAAATTTACTTCTCTTGTCTTCTATAATACCCCTGGAAGTTTTAGCCCTT
>JBBFMJ010000108.1:0-6296 GCA_037478515.1 Thermoanaerobaculia bacterium | reverse complement strand
TCTATGGAATTTGCAGGGATATGACAGAATTTAAAGTTGCAGAGCAAACCATAGAAGAATCCTCAAAAAGGTATCGCCTTCTTTTTGACAGAAACCTGGCTGGGGTTTTTAGAGCTTCTCTTTCAGGTATCCTTCTGGAATGCAATGATGCCTTTGCCCAAATCTTAGGATATTCTTCTGCAGAAGAGATAATAGGAACCTCTGTTTTAAAGTTTTATAAAGAAGAAGCAGACAGAAAAGCCCTCATTACTGCCCTGACAGAACAGGGTTTTCTGAGAAATTATGAACTGCTCTTGAAAAAGAAAGATGGGTCCTTTGTATGGGTCCTTGAAAACGTAAGTTTTGTTGAGGAGCAAGGGCAAAAAATCCTGGAAGGCGCCCTTATTGATATAACTGAAAGGAAGACCATTGAAGAACATTTAAAGGAAAGTGTAAATAAGTTGCAAAAAACCACAGAAGGAATTATTGAGGCAATGGCAAAGACCATTGAAATAAGGGATCCCCACACAGCAGGACATGAAAGAAGGGTTGGAAAACTGGCAAAGGCAATTGCAGAGGAACTGGGCTTGGATGAAGAAAAGGTTCAAGCCATTTATTTAACTGGCTTAATCCATGACATTGGAAAAATTTATGTGCCTGCTGAAATCCTTACAAAGCCAGGAACCCTTACCGATATAGAATATAAATTGATAAAGGTTCATCCTGAAATGGGTTATAAAATCCTTGAAAAAATTGATTTTTCCTGGCCCATTTCAAAAATAATCCTCCAGCACCATGAAAGACTGGATGGCTCTGGCTATCCCTTTGGACTGAAAAATGATGAAATATGCCTGGAGGCAAGGATACTGGCTGTGGCAGATGTGGTGGAAGCAATGTCCTTTCACAGGCCTTACAGGACATCGCCAGGGCTTGAGTATGCTTTAAAAGAAATAAAACAAAACAGTGGAAAACTCTTTGATCCAAGGGTGGTGGAAGCAACTTTAAATCTCTTTAAAAAAGGATTTCAGTTAGATTAATCTACTTTTAAAACAGCACTCCCCTGAATTTTCCCTTCTTCAAGCTTAAAGAGGGCTTGGGGTAGTTCTTCGAAGGGATAAATTTCCGCCTCTATTTTTAAATTAAATTTTTCAGAAATTTCCAGCAATTCTCTTACATCTTCCCTTGTGGAATTTGCTACAGATGTTAAAACCCTTTCCTCCCATAATAGATTATAGGGAAAAGAAGGCAAATCATCCATATAAATTCCAGCAGAGACCACCCTTCCCGCCTTTTTCGTATTTTTTAGTGCCTCAATCATCAAAAAACCCTTTGGAGCAAAGACAATGGATCCATCCATTTTGGATGGTGGAATCCCGGAGGGCTCCCCTGCCCACTCTGCCCCAAGTTTTAAAGCCAGATTCCTGTGATCTTTGCTTCTGGAAAATACAAAGACCTTGTAACCTAAATAATTTGCAATTTGAAGTACAATGTGGGCAGAAGAACCAAAACCATAAAGCCCCAAAAACTCTCCTTTTCCCTTCAGTTTTGTCTGTTTTAATGCCCTCCAGCCAATAACACCACCACATAAAAGAGGAGCATATTTTATATCCTCAAAAAAGGCAGGAAGTTTATAGGCAAATCTATAATTGGTTTTATGAAATTGTGCAAAACCTCCATTGATATGAAGCCCTGTAAATTTTGGATTTTCACAAAGATTTTCGAGACCTTTTTTACAAAACTCACAAACCCCACATACTTCATTAAGCCAGGGGACCCCTGCAAGGTCTCCAAGTTCAAAACCTGAAACCCCTTCTCCTTTTTCCACCACCCTTCCAATAATTTGATGCCCCATCACCACTGGAAGAACTGGAAGGGGTATTTCACCTCTAAATTCATGTAAATCGGTATGACATATTCCACAAGCTTCCACTTTTAATTTTATTTCATTATCCTTAACTGCTGGTCTATCTATATCTTTAAGTATTAAATTTTCTGGCTTTTCTAATACCCATGCTTTCATAGTAGTTTTTTCTTGGCTTCGAGGATTTGCATATGGTAGGGTGTCTTTGTAGGAATCAAGGAAATTTCCTTTTCAAGGGAAATGGTTAGAAAGGACTTAAGTTTTTTGGAAAACTCCTCGTTTTCCTGAGCCATTTTCAAAACCTCCCTGCCTTTTACTATCACCACCTTGGATGGCTTTATTGCTTTTATTCCAATGGCAGAGGTCTCCCCGGAAAAAAATGCAGCAATCCCTAAAAGTGCCCCTGGTTCTTCAACAGTTTTTATAGATCTACCCATAGGGGTCAGGAGTTCCACCCTACCCTGAACCAGAAGAAAAAACCCATCAGCATATTTGCCTGGCTCCAGTAAAAAAGTGCCTTCTTCTACTTCTTTTCTATCAATGGTATTCCAGAGTATATTCAATTCCTCTTCATTAAAATTCTGGAAAAATGGGAATTTTTTAAGTGCCTGAATTGCCTTGGTTTTCCTTTCAACTTTTTGGGGTTTTTCCTGTACTTGTGGTGTTTCCTTTAACAGAGGCTTCTCTTCTATGGGTGGTTTTTCCTCCTTTGGAGGTTTTTTTATTTCCCTGGCTGTTAATCTTTTCAATTTTTGAGAGACATCTTTGTAGGCAAAATCAATATTTATAATTTCTGTATAAATTTCCTTTGCCTTTTCAATCTCTTCCATAGACAAAAGAATTTCAGCAAAATCATAAAAAACTTCCAGGGTCTGTTCATTTATGGTGTAATTTTTTCTTATCTCTTCAAACCTTTTTAAAGCCATCTCTGGAAGCCCCACCTGATTGAATGCCTTACATATAAGCATACTGGCTTTAATATATTCTGGATCCTCTGAAGAGACCTTCTGGAGCAGTTGAATTGCCTTTTGATTTTGACCTAAATATTGATAAAGGCGACCTGCCTTATAAAAATCCCCTTCCTTTTCATAGCAAAGGGCTGCTTTTTCAAATTTTTTTAACTTATAATACAAATCTGCTGCATGGTCATATTGACCTGATGCCTCATAGAGTTCTGCTGCTTTAAGGTAACTTCCTGCTTTCATAAAATATTCCGCTGCCTGCAAAAAGTCCTTGGCTTCCATATGGGCTTCTGCTGCCTTTAAAATATTTCCGCATTTTTCAAAGGCAAGGGCTGCCACGGGGTATTCACCTGTTTTCATACAGACATCTCCAAAGGAATTGAGGGCATTTTCAGAAGCAATTAAATTAAGGATGGAATATGCCTGTCCTTGCAACTGATTTTGATAAATTTCCACCGCCTTTTCAACAATCCCTGCTTCCAGAAGGAGCAAAAATGCCTTCAGTGGTTCCTTTATCCTTAAATAAATTTCAGCAGCCCTTATTTGATCCCCTATTTTTATAAAAATCTTTGCTATCCTTTGGGCATCTTTTGAGGAAAGGTCCTGAGCCCTTCCCACGCTTTCTGCAAGATACTGCTTATATGCCTGAATTGCTTTGTCTTCCTTATTCAGTTCTTCCCATAAACTACCAGCTTTGAGGTAATTACCTGTCTTGAAATATACTTCTGCTGCCTTATCCCTTTTTCCTATTTTTTCATATAATTCTGCTGCTTTTTTATTATCCTGGGTCTTTTCATAACACTCTGCTGCCCTGTCAAGTTTTCCTGCCTTTTCAAAAAGGGAGGCAGCGTCCTTTAAAAAATCATTCTTTAAAGCCAGTTCTGCTGCCTTATCAAAGAGCATTGCTTCTTTTAAAACCTCAAGGGCTTCCTTAATTTTATTTAACTTTTGATACATAAAAGCGGCCTTTTCATACCTTCCCGCCTGAAGGTATAATTTTGCTGCTTCTTCGTAATTTCCCTTTATTTCAAGCTTTAAAGCTTTCTCCTGAAGGTCTTCCTTCATACAATTATATTAAACCCAAACACCAAATAAGTCAAGAAATTAAACTCTTATTTTCAGTTTCTTAAGGGCTTTCCCTCCTTGAGCATATAAGCCATCCTCTCCTGGGATTTTTCCTCGCCAGCCAGGGATAGAAAGGTCTCCCTTTCCAAATCTAAAATATATTGTTCCTCCACGGTTTCAATTCCATTGGCTTTTTCCCCTCCACAAAGAACATAGGCAAGCTTTGTGGCAAGGTACTGGTCATAATCTGAAATTTTTCCTGCCTTTTTAAAATTCTCAATGGTGGATTTAAAGGCAAGGAAACCACCCTTTCCTGGCAAAATTAATTTATCGTAGGGCTCTGGGGGTTTATAGTTCTGGCAGAGTTTTAATGCTTCTTCTTTTGCTTTTGAAATTTGCAATTCCCTGGAAAGAATAATTAAATCCCCTTTTCTGAAATATCCCATTTCAAAACCTTCTTCTGCTGACATTGAGACCTTGGCAAAGCCAATGGTTTCAAAGGCCTTCTGGACTGGAGGAAAAGGACCTGGTCTTAATTTTTCCATAGCATCAATAAAATTCTCCAGAACCCTTAAAGTCCCGCCTGCCCCCGGGATTAGCCCTACCCCCAGTTCCACTGCACCACAATAGGTCTCAGATAAAAGAACCCTTTTGATGCAGGGAGCAATCATTTCAAAACCACCCCCCAAAGTTAAACCCTTGGGAGCTCCTATTACAGGAAAAGGAGAGTATTTAATTTTTTGAGTGATATCCTGAAATTTCTTTGAGACATAACCCAGAAGTGTAAAATTTTTCTCCTTTGCCAGTTCCAGGACAAGATTTAAATTTGCGCCTGCTGAAAAATTTTCACCATCACTGGATATAATCAAACCTCTTGCCCTTTTTTCTTTTAAATAATTTAAAGAATCTTCAAGCAAGTCCAGAATGGAAAGGTCAATGGGATTTAGTTCTGGCTGCAGATGGGATTTTAAAGAAAAAAGATATACCCCATCATCCAAATCCATAAGATAAGAGTTCCAGTTTTTAAAGACAACTTTCCCCTTTGCCTTTTCCTCTTCCAGATAGATTGCTCCTTTTATTCTGGGCATATCCTCCATATTCAAACTTCCCAGGTCCAGGTATTTTCTTTTTCCATCCTTTATCTCATAGAAATTTTCTACTCCCTTTTCAACCAACTTTTCAATCATTTCAGGGATTTTCATCCCCTCTTCCTGAAGCAAGTTGGCAAACTTTTCAACCCCTAAACCTTCTATTATTTGAAAAGGACCCACTTCCCATCCAAATCCCCACTTCATTGCATTATCCACCTCATAAAGAGAGTCGGCTATTTCAGGAATCCTTCTTGAAGAATAAGATAAGGTTGATAGGATAAGTTCTTTTAAAAACCTTCCACTCCTGTCAGGACAGGAAATTACTGTATCTATTCTCTTTATTGGATCGATAACTCTTTTACCTGCTCCAATGGCATCTAAAAAGGGTTTTATCTGTTTTTCATATTCCAGATTATTTAAGTTTAAAGAAAGTATATCTTTACCCTCTTTTTTGTAAAATCCTGCCTTTGTTTTCTGCCCCAAAAAACCCTTATCCAGCATAATTTTTAAAAATTCAGGGGGTTTGAAAAGTTCCCTTTCTTCATCTCCCACAAGCAAATTATAAGAATTCAAAGCAACATTATAAAGGGTATCCAGCCCCACTATATCAGCTGTTCTAAAAGTGGCTGATTTTGCCCTTCCAATGAGCTTTCCTGTCAAAGCATCCACCTCTTCAATTTTAAATCCATATTTTCTTGAAAGTTCAAGGGTTTTTAAAATGCTGTACAGCCCAATCCTGTTGGCAATAAAATTTGGAGTATCCTTGGCATAGACAATCCCTTTACCCAGTTCAATTTGTAAAAAATCTACCAATTCTTTTACAACAGATTCCTCTGCTTCCCCTTTAATTACTTCGCATAGAGGAAGGTATCTGGGGGGATTAAAAAAATGGGTAATAAAAAACCTTTTTTTAAGTTCTGCCGGAAAATTTTCTGACAAATCCTTAAGCAAAATCCCTGAAGTATTTGAAGTTAAAATTGTATCCTTTTTAAGGAACGGCAAAATTTTTTCATAAAGATCCAGTTTTATCTCCTTCTTTTCCACAACAGCTTCCACAACCCAATCACATTGGGAAATTTTTGAAAGATCCCTGTCTATTCCACAGGTTTCAATGTATTTAACCCTTTTTGGATGGAAGAAGGGACTGGGTTTTAAATCAGTTGCCTTTTTCAAACCCTGCTCTGCAATTTCCTTATTTAAATCAAACAGAAGGGAAGGGATGCCTGCATTGGCAAAAAGGGCAGAAAGTTGAGAACCCATTACTCCTGCACCTAAAACTGCTATTTTTTTGATTTCCATATTTTAGCACCTTTCAATTATGGTGGAAATTCCCATTCC
>JBBFMJ010000107.1:0-6371 GCA_037478515.1 Thermoanaerobaculia bacterium | reverse complement strand
TATCTTTTTCAAATTTTCTGGAAACTGTAAAAGAAGGAAAAGTTGCAGAGGTGGAGATAAAGGGTGCTGAAATTGTAGGTAATTATAAGGATAAGAAAAATCCAAACAGAAGGTATCCCGATTTTAAAACCTATGCTCCCCCTTATGAAAAACTGGTAGATATTTTGACAGAAAATAATGTAAGTATAAAGGTTAAAGAGGTAAAAGAATCCACCTGGCTGACAATCCTGATTTCCTGGGGTCCTTTTATTCTACTTATTGTCCTCTGGATTGGATTTATGAGACAGATTCAATCTGGTGGGAATAAGGCACTTTCCTTTGGCAAAAGCAGAGCAAAGGTTATCTCTCCCAGCCAGGTCAAGACAACCTTTAAGGATGTGGCAGGGGTTGATGAGGCAAAAGAAGAACTCCTGGAAATAATTGAATTCTTAAAGGATCCAAAAAAGTTTCAAAAACTGGGTGGAAGGATACCAAAAGGGGTTTTGCTTGTAGGTCCACCTGGAACTGGAAAAACCCTTCTTGCAAAGGCAATTGCAGGGGAGGCAGGGGTTCCCTTCATTTCCATTTCTGGTTCTGAATTTGTAGAAATGTTTGTGGGGGTTGGGGCATCAAGGGTAAGGGACCTTTTTGATTTAGGCGAAAAAAATGCTCCTTCCATTATTTTTATAGATGAAATTGATGCAGTGGGGAGGCACAGGGGAGCAGGGCTTGGGGGAGGCCATGATGAAAGGGAGCAGACCTTAAATCAGCTCCTGGTGGAAATGGATGGTTTTGACTCCAATGAAGGTCTTATAATTATGGCTGCCACAAACAGACCCGACATTTTGGATCCAGCACTCCTGAGACCTGGAAGGTTTGACAGGAGAATTGTGATAAATAGGCCTGACCTTAAAGGAAGGTATGAAATTTTAAAGGTTCATACTAAAAAAATCCCTTTAAAAGAGGATGTAAAGCTGGAAGTGATTGCTCGCTCCACCCCTGGTTTTTCCGGTGCAGACCTGGCAAATCTTGTAAATGAAGCAGCCCTTATTGCTGCCAGAAGAAAAAAGGAACAGGTGGATATGGAGGATTTTGAGTATGCAAAGGATAAAGTGCTTATGGGTATTGAAAGAAGGTCTATGATAATCTCTGATGAAGAAAAAAGGACCACTGCTTACCATGAAGCAGGGCATGCTCTGGTCTCTGCTATGTTAAAAGAGGCAGACCCCATCCATAAGGTTACAATTATTCCAAGGGGTATGGCACTGGGTGTTACACAGCAACTTCCTGTGGACGATAGGTACACCTACAGCAAGGATTATTTACTTGCCCAGATTTCTGTGATGATGGGTGGCAGAACAGCTGAAGAACTTTTTTTAAATAAAATCTCTACTGGCGCAGGAAATGACCTTGCCACAGCCACAGAACTGGCAAGGAAGATGGTATGTGATTGGGGAATGAGTGACCTGGGACCCGTAACCTTTGGTTCTGGAAGTGAAGAAATATTTCTGGGAAAGGATCTGGTGAGGCACCAAAATTATAGTGAATCCACAGCCATTAAAATAGATGAAGAAATCTCAAAGATAATCAATTTTTGTTATGGAAGGGCAAAGGAAATTCTGATGAAGAATTCCAATATTCTTCAAAAAATTGCCACAATCCTTTTGGAAAGGGAAGTTCTGGAAGGGGAAGAAATTTACAAAATTATTGAAGAAGAAACAGGAGAAAAGCTTGCCAAAACTCCAAAACCCATAGAGGCAAATTGATGGAGCTTCTGCCTTTTTTTATAGAAAAAGATAAAAATTATATTTTTTATCCTGGAAACAGGGAGCTGGAAGGTTTGCTCAATGGTAAAAAGATAAATCTATTTGGGCATAATTATTTCTATGGAAATTTAGAGGAAATAGAGGATTTTATTAAGGTGTTTCCAGAGAAATATAGAGATTTAAGTTTAAAATTTCTTGAAGATTTTTTAAATCCTCCAGATTTTTTTTCAGTTAAAGATAAGAAATTTGATTTAAAAAGATTAAATATTATAGGAATTCTAAATGTTACCCCTGATTCTTTTTCTGATGGAGGTCTTTATTTTGAAAAGGACAAGGCAGTGGAGAGGGGAATTAAGCTGGAAGAAGAAGGGGCTGATATTTTAGATATAGGTGGTCAATCCACAAGGCCTGGCTCGGAAGAAATAAGTGAAGAAGAAGAATTGAAAAGGGTAATCCCTGTCCTTGAAAAACTGACAAAGAGAATTAAAATTCCCATCTCCATAGATACCACCAGGGCAAAGGTGGCAGAGGAGGCATTTTATGCAGGGGCAAGTATATTAAATGACATTTCTGCCCTTCATTTTGATGAAAAAATGGAAGGTTTTCTGGAAAAATGGAAACCCTCTGTTATTTTAATGCATATTAAAGGAAAGCCAAAGGATATGCAGGAAAATCCAAGGTATGACCATCTTCCTCTTGAAATTCTCTCCTTTTTAAAGGAAGGGCTTGATAGAGCAAAAAAATGTGGTCTGGAGAAGGAAAAAATACTGGTGGATCCAGGGATTGGCTTTGGAAAAACCTTTGAGGATAATTTATGGATTATAAATAACCTTTCCTTTTTAAAAGTTCTGGGAGCAGGGATACTCATTGGAACTTCCAGGAAGTCCTTTATTGGAAAGATAATGGGCGGCAGACCAGATGAAAGGGTTTACGGAACTCTTGCTTCAAACCTGATTTCATTCAGAAAAGGGGCAGGATTTTTAAGGGTTCACGATGTAAAAGCCCATAGAGATTTTTTCAAAGTATTGGAGCACATAGAAAATGCCAAACTGGTATGAACCTTTCTTAAACTTTGGCTTTCTGGACCTTTTGGATATTCTTCTGGTTTCCTTTCTTATATATAATTTTTTCCTTTTAATAAAAGGAACCAGAATTGTCAATATGATTGTGGGACTTTTGATTTTTATTGGAATATATTATTTGGCAAACTATCTGGATTTGAAAACTTTAAAGACATTACTTAAACAGATATTCTTTTATCTTCCCATCATTTTAATACTCCTATTCCAGAATGAGATAAGGCGACTTATTACAAAGTTTGTTAAAAATCCCTTCAGATGGGGTTATCAAAAACCAGAGGAACATCTGATAAGGGAAATTGTCCTGGCAGTTACCTCTTTGAGCTCCCGAAGGCATGGTGCTCTTATTGTCTTTGAAAGGAATGAGGGTTTGAGGGATTATGTGGAGACGGGTATCCCTATTAATGCAACAGTTTCAGCAGAACTCTTATCAACCATCTTCATTCCTGATTCACCCATACACGATGGGGCAGTTATAATTCAGGGAGATACCATTGCCTGTGCTGGTACTTTTTTGCCCCTTTCTTTAAACCCCCTCCTTGCAAAGGACTATGGAACAAGGCACAGGGCAGCCATTGGAATTACCGAAGAGACCGATGCCATCAGTGTGGTGGTTTCAGAAGAGACAGGGGTTATTTCTTTTGCTGTAAACGGACATATTCAAAGGTTTCTGGATTCCAAGTCCCTGGAAGGGCTTCTGGTGGAATACATAGTGGCAAAGAGGAAGAAATGAAGATAAAAGAAAATCTTTATCTTTTTGCTATATCCACTCTAATATCTTTTTTTATCTGGTATGGTTTAACCTATTCAACCCTTGCAAAGGAAGAGAGGTGGGAAAAGGTGGTGCCTCTTAAAATAGAAGTTCCCAATAAGTTAGTTTTAAAGGGTTTAAACCCTTCAGATATTAAAATTTTTGGAAAAGGATACAAGCCAAAGGATGAAGAGGTATTGATTGTAATACCCATCGAAAAAAATAAAGAAGGCCATTTCAAGGTTAATATTTCAAAAGAGGTTATAAAAATTCCTCAAAATTCAGAAATTTACAAAATTGAACCAACCCAAGTGGATATTGAACTGGAAGCCAAGATAGTAAAAGAGGTCCCCTTTGTGCTTCCTAAAGAAATTTCAAGATATTACAGAATAAGCATAGAGCCAAAGTATGCAAAACTTTCAGGGGCAGAAAGCGTAATGATAAAACAGGATGAGTTCAAGGTTCCTTCTTTTCAAATTCCAGAAAAACTGCCTGCAAATATATTGCTTCCCCTTACATCTCCTTCAAAGGAAATAGAGCTTTTATCTCCAATGGTGGTGGAAATTAAGATTGAAGGTCTAAAAAAATGAAAAAACTCTTTGGCACCGATGGAATAAGAGGAAAGGCATTAATTTATCCTCTGGATAAAAAGACAGTTTATAATCTGGGTAGAATAGTTGGAAGGAAGTTAAATAAGGGAAAGTCCTTTTTAATTGGTATTGATACCAGAGAAAGTTCACCTCTGCTGGCAGGGTATCTTTATTCAGGACTAAAAAAAGAAGGGGCAGAGTCAATTTATCTGGGGGTGATATCCACCCCTGGGCTTTCCTGGATAACAAAAAATCTGGATGAGGTGGAATTTTCCGTTATGGTTTCTGCTTCCCATAACCCTTATGAAGATAATGGGCTCAAATTTTTTTCAAGCTGGGGTACAAAGCTTGAGGATAAAGAAGAGGAAGAGATAGAAAAACTTTTAGAATTGGAGCAGGAAGAAACCCTTCTTGAAGAACTTCCGACACAAAGGGAAGATATAAAAAATATTTATAAAAGGTGGCTTCTTTCCCTTTTTCCAAAGAATTATCTTAAAGGTTTAAAGATAGTAGTGGATACTGCCAATGGTAGTTTGTCAGGTTTTGCTCAGGAAATCTTTTTAAGTTATGGTGCAGAAGTTATATCCATAGGCGATTTTCCAGACGGGAAAAATATAAATTTAAAAGTGGGTTCCCTTTATCCTGAAACTTCTATTTCAAAATTAAAGGAAAACAAATATGACCTTTCCATATGCTTTGATGGGGATGGAGACAGGGTAATTTTAACTGTCTATCCTGATAAAATTTTGGATGGAGATGATATTCTTTATATTCTTGCCCTAGATTTAAAAGAAAAAGGGATTTTAAGGGATGGAGTTGTGGCTACCTCTATGAGCAATCTGGGTTTTGAAAATGCTCTGAAAGAAAAGGGGATAAAGTTATACAGGACAAAGGTGGGGGATAAATTTGTATTTGAAGAACTGGAAAGAAATAATTTAATCCTTGGAGGAGAACAGTCGGGGCATATAATTTTAAGGCACCTCTCCAACACTGGAGATGGGCTCCTGGTGGCCCTTCATATCCTTGAAATTTTAAAAAGAAAGGATTTTAATTTTGAACTTTTTAAAAAATATCCACAAAAAATTATAAATTGTCCTGTAAAAAAAAGGATACCCCTTGAGGAAATCCCGTCTTATAAGATATTTTTAAAGGAAATAGAAGAGATTATGGAAAGTGGGAGGGTAGTTATAAGATATTCAGGAACAGAACCCTTAATAAGGGTTATGCTGGAAGCAGAAAAATCAGAAAAAATAGAGGAAGCAGAGATAAAGGCAAAGGAATTTTTAGAAAAGGTAGGCATAATTTGAAGTGTCTCTTCCTTGAAAAAGAAACTGAAATTTTATATAATTAAAGTATGAAAAGATACAGTTTTAGCTCTCTACAAGATTTGCTCATACTTCAGGATGAGCTGAATAAGTTTTTTAAGGATGTGGAAAGTTTATTTAATGTGGAAGAAGAAAAAAAGTGGGAACATTCTTATTTTTTTGAACCCATTATGGATGCAGTGGAGTATGACGATAAATATATTTTCTTTATTGAACTCCCTGGAATTTCCCTTTCTAATGTGGAACTTCACCTGGATGGCTCCAGTTTAATTGTTTCAGGAAAAAACCCCTTTCCCTTTGAAGAGGAAGGCAGTGAAATGTTTTTGAGATCCGAATGCCATTATGGGGATTTTAGAAGGATTATCAGGTTGGAAAAGCCCTTTTTGGAAGATAAGATAGATGCTACTTTAAAGGATGGAATTTTAAGGATTCTGGTTCCAAAAAAGTTATGAAGAAAGAGAAAAAATACTATCTGATATCTGATGTGGCAAAAAAATTTGGGGTTCATCCTCAAACCTTACGGCTCTATGAAAGGGAAGGGCTTCTGGTTCCAATTCGTTCTGAAGGAAATACCAGGATGTATGATGAAGAAGCCCTGAAAAAACTGAAGGTCATATTGACCCTGACAAGAGAATTGGGAGTAAATTTGGCAGGAGTAGAAGTAATATTAAATATGAGGGAAAAAATAATTAAAATGCAAAAAGATTTTACCCTTATTCTGGAAAAGGTAAAAGAGGATATTTTAAAGAAGAAAACTCCATCCTCTGAGACCTCCATTATACCAGTTCCTCCCTCTTCCCTGATAAAGAAATAAAATGGCAAAATCCAGCACTGAAGAAAAATTACTTCAGATATATTTGGAAGAAATCTCCAAATATCCC
>JBBFMJ010000106.1:3151-6392 GCA_037478515.1 Thermoanaerobaculia bacterium | reverse complement strand
AGGAAAAGGAGGACTTAAAGGAAAAGTTAGCGCCGGTTAATTTAAATAAAATATAAAAAAGGAAACTTACAAAAAGGAGGGAGATTAAACTTCCCGCAAGAGCAAAAAAGTGTCCAAATTTTTTGCTGAAATTTTGCTGTTTTTCTATCATACTGTCTGCTTCTTCTTCTGTAATGGTTTTTCCTGCCTTTTCCATCCTTTCCATCATTTTTGATTTAAACTCTTTATAATTCAGATGCCTTGTATAAACATAAGCAGAAAAGGAAGAAATTATAAGGGTTATTATAAGAGCAAGGATAAAATAGTTTTTTTCCTTTAAAGTCAAAAATGCTTTTTTAGGTGAAATAAATACATCAAGAATAGTTTCTATTTCCTTCATATTACCTCCAGAATTTATACGCTTTATTAGAAAAAAAGTTTTATTCGTACCTTAAGGATTCTAAAATTTTCATATTTTTAATTACAATAAAAGTAAGAAAGGAAATAAAAAGCACAGTGGTAAGCCCTAAAGAAAATATAAAAAACAAGCTTTCTGGAAAAATTTTTAAAACAATCTCTTCTAAAAAATATACTCCTTTAAGTTTTCCTGAAAAGGCAAAAAGGTGTAGTTGGTTGGATAAGAAGATTATCAAAATCCCTGCAAAAATTCCCAAAACCACTCCTGAAAGCCCCAGAATAAAGGAATAGACAAAAAAAGAAAGAAAAATATTTATGGGTTTCATACCCAGGGCATACAGGATGGCAAAGGTTTTTTTTCTCTCTCTCATATCCAGAAGAAGTTTTGTCAGGAGGTGAAAACTTGAAACCAGAGTTATTAAACTCAAAACTATTCCCACAGACCACTCCACAATTTTAAGGGGTCCTAAAATATCCCCTGTAATATCTTCAAAGGTCACAGCAGTCCAGAGAGGTTCTTTTTCTAAAATTTCTTTAATTTTTTTAAAATTTTTCTTATTTTCTGGATATATTCCATAGGAAGGGTTCCTCTCTTTCAAGAGGTCTATAGGTAAAGATACAAAACTTTCATCCAGAAAACTCAAACCAGTTTTTTGAATGGAATCAATCCTTAAGTTTATAATTTGCTGAGATGTTTTCCCTTTATAGACCAGCGTGACGAAGTCACCTTTGGTAATTTTAAGATTTTCTGCAAGGGTTTTTCCTAAAACAGTTTCCCTTTGCCCTTCCTTTGCCTTTATAAAAACAAATTTTGAAAGGTTTTCCTTTTTGGAGATGGCAAGCCCTTCAAATAAATCTTCCTTAAAAACATTCCCTTTTTCTTTTATATAAGAAGGGAGTTCTAAACCTTCCTGCCCTTTGATATAAACTGGTGGATAGATCTTCCTTAAATTCTTTTCCATTCCTTCCCTATAACCATCCATAAGAGAAAAAGAAAAGACCAGAATTGCTATGCCAATACCTATTCCCAAAAGGCACCAGAACCCTTTTCTGGATCCCTTTAAAAAAATCTTAAAGGAAAGGTATAAAATATTTTTCATTTTTGGTATAATAACATAGGAGGTCAATATGAAGAAAGTTTTATTTTTAATTTTACTGAGCTTTTCTTTCTCCCTCTTTTCCTATGTGGTATATTTGAAGGATGGTTCTACCTATACTGCAAAGGAAAAGTACAGGGTGGAAAATGGGAAAGCCATAATAACCCTTATGAATGGAACCATAATCTCTATTGATTTAAATCTTATAGATATAAAAAAGACAGAAGAGTATAACAAAGGCGGGATAGATTCAGCCATTGTTCTGGATGATGTAAAACAGACCCCATCTATTCCAAAGAGCACCTCAAAACCTTCCCTCGGGGATATTGCCAAGCCAAAGGAAACTCAGGATATAAAAAAAATAACCATTGGTGGAAGCAAAAAGCCAGTCAAGGAAAAAACCTTGGAAGAAGGGGAAAAACTTTACGATGATGAGGTGGTAAGAAAGGCCATTGCAAAGGTGCTGGATAATGTATATCTTTTTGAACATCAGGTTTTGATGGGCTCCACCCCTGATTCTGTAAAAATAATAGTGGTAACGGATAATGAAAAGGATGTTTTCAGTTCCCTTACAGCCATTGCCAAAGCGATTTCAGAGCTTTATGATAGTGGTAAAAAATCCATAAATTATGTGGAAATTTATCTCAAGACAATAGCAGGTGCTCCCGCAGGAAGGTTCAAGGCAGACATTCCTACAATTAGAAATCTGGCAGAGGGAAATGTGACACCCCAGCAGTTTTATGTAAAGTATGTCTTATTCTGATGGAAATCTCAATCTCTGGAATACCCTATCAAAATTTAAAAAAAACAAACCCTGAAATCTGCTTTTCCATCCCTGAATACTTTTCATCAATTCCCTTTTCAAAGATCCATTCCTTAGTATTTTTATATGACAAAGAACAGTTGGAAGAAATTAAAGTTTTAAACAATTTTTTTTCGCAGAAAATAAGTATTCAAATTGGAGCCACCCCGGAACAGATGCATGAGCTCCTTTCCCTTTCTCCTTTCGAAGGAATTCTCTCAAATCTTCAAAGAAAGGATGGATGCCTAGACCTTTTGCTTTTTAAAGAACAGATACAGGAACTGATTCAAAATTTTAATTTCCCCAAGGAAAGGTTGGTGGCAAGGGTGGAGGCAGACCCGGAACAGATAAAGGTTGCTTCAAAACTGGGTTTTTCCAAGGTGGAACTGGAGTTTTCCTATCCCTTCCCTTCAGAAAAGGATTATAACAAATTTGATGAAGTCCTAAAGGTTGCCAGTAAAATGGGAATTTCTGTGGGCTTTGGAAAGGGTTTTGATTTTTTTACTTTAAGAAAAATTTTAAAAATTTATAAGCCCCAACAGGTGATAGTTGATCTTCCCTTTTATAAAATTGCCTTAAAGGAAGGAATAGATAAGGCAGTAGATTTTTGTCTTTCCCTTTAATTTTCTTTTTGTGTTAAAATATTTTGAAAGGAGTGGTATATGAAGATTTTTTTAATTTTTCTTTTTGTTGGAAGTTTGCTTTTTTCCCAAAAAAATCCCCAGGTTGTCCTGGAGACCTCTATGGGTAAAATTGTCCTGGAAATTTATCAGGATAAGGCACCGGAGACAGCAAAAAATTTCTTGAAATATGTGGATGAAAAGTTTTATGATGGGACAATTTTCCACAGGGTGATCCCAAATTTTGTTATCCAGGGCGGGGGACTCACTAAGGATATGGTGGAAAAAGATACCTATCCTGCTATAAAAAATGAAGCAGATAACGG
>JBBFMJ010000106.1:0-3141 GCA_037478515.1 Thermoanaerobaculia bacterium | reverse complement strand
TCCAATTTAAGGGGAACCGTTGCCATGGCAAGGACAATGGATCCCCACAGTGCCACAAGCCAGTTTTTTATAAATCTGGTGGATAATAAAAGATTGGATTTTGTAAGTAAAGAGAGTGGAAAAACCTGGGGATATGCTGTCTTTGGGAAAGTAATAGAAGGGATGGAGGTGGTGGATAAAATTGCCAAAGTGCAAACCACCACAAAAGGGTACTATGAAAATGTTCCCAAGGAGCCGGTTTTAATCATAAAAGCATACAGGAAAAAATAGGGAATAAATTTTTTTCAAGTTCTGTTATAATATAAAAATTACTATATGGGAATATTGCTATATGTATAATGATGAGATGTTTTTAAGAATTTCAGAGATTTATAAGGTTCTGGCAGACCCCACTCGCCTTAAGATACTTTTCCATTTAAGGGAAGGGGAAAAATCTGTAAAGGAACTTATAAATATTTTAAAGATAAAACAGGCAAACATCTCAAAGCACCTTTCTGTTTTGAGGAATTCAAATATTGTAAAGGCAAGAAGGGATAAAAACAATGTCTATTATTCCTTTTCAGACCTTCCTTTAAATACTATGTGCGATATTATTTGTGATTACATGAAAGAACGGCTGAAAAAGGAAGAAAGGGCTCTGGGGATTAAATGAATTTTTTAATTTTTATTGTTTTTATTGTATTATGGTTTATTTTGATGTATGTTATACTGCCAAAATTAAATATACCGACCTGAGCAAGGCCTAATATAGGGTCTGGTTCAGGCAGAAAAAAAGAAAAGGAGGAAGAAAATGGAAAAATTGATTGCAATTTGTGAAAGTTGCGGAGCAAAAAATTCCGTGGAAAAGGAGAAAATGGGGAATGCCCTCTGTGGCAACTGCGGGAAAAAGCTTCAGTTTTATTCGGAGCCAGTCCAGGGAAGTGATGAAAAATTTCAGGAAGAGGTTCTGGAAAGCAAAAGGCCTGTCTTGGTGGACTTCTGGGCTCCCTGGTGTATGCCCTGCAAAATGATTGCCCCAATTCTCCATGAAATTCAGGAAGAGTGTCAGGGAAGTTTGAAGATTGTAAAGATCAATACTGATGAAAATCAGGAAGTGGCTTCAAACTATGGAATTATGGGAATTCCCACTTTAATTCTATTTCAAAACGGTCAGGAAGTAGACAGGGTAGTGGGGGCAGTTCCAAAGAAAAAGATTATGCAGATGCTGGAGCATTGCAATGCCAATTTATGAATATAAATGTTTAAAATGTGAACAGGAATTTGAAATTTTCACTTTTTTAAAGGATGAAAAGCCCCTGTGCCCCAATTGTGGCTCTGAGGAAGTAAAGAAAAAAGTCTCAAATTTTCAGGGTTCTGGTGGTTCCTGCAAAATAACCCCCTCTGGTTTCAGTTGAGGGGTATAATGGAGGCAGTTGCCTCCTTTGAGTTTTTTAAGGCGGCCCTTGGGTCGCCTTTTTAGTTTAAAGAAGGAGTAATTTCTCCTTTAAATTCTAAAAAGGAACCCACATTTTTTAAATTAATTATGATCCTCCACTCCCTGTTGTCTCTTATTCCAGAACGGAAATCCCTGTATTCCAGATTAATGCTGTAGCAGGAACCTAAATATCCAATTCCGTATTCCTGCTGGGAAGCCAGTTTATTTGTGATGTCATAGGTAAGTCCTAAGGAAAAATTTAAATTTTTCAAAGGCAAAAAGTTGCTTCTTAACCTGAAAAATTGGGAGTCCTTTATTTCTTTTACAAAGGAATTGGTTGAGTTATAGGAAAGGGATAAAAGCTGGCTTTTAAAATTTAAATTAATAGAAAAATTATAGTTTTGCCATTTATGGTTAATGGGGTTGAAAGACAACTGCTGGGTGAGGGAAGATGTCTTTCCCAGATTTGCCCTCATATTAAAATCCAGGGTCCCTTTCTGGGATTTTTTAATTACGCCATTCTCATTTATCTGGGTGAGTGGTGAATCCTCTTCTAAACTTAACCTTTGAGAAACTTCAAAGAAAAATAACTCTTCACTTCCTGTCTTTGTTTTTTTTAATACTCTGTTTGCCAGAGAAAACCTCAATTGTTTTTGTGTAATTATATTATCATTTTCATCAAAGAGGGGTGCCCTTTCTGTTTTCAGATGGGAAAGTTCTGTATATTCCAGGATGGGTTCAATTCTGTGTTTGTAAAAGTTATTTTTTGTTTTAAAAATTTTGGAAAAGGAGGGTCCCACGGATTTTGCACCAATAAAGAGATATTTTCTCCAGAAACTTTTTTCTATAAGTCCTCCATTTTCATTTAAACTTTTGGAATAGTAAGTATATCTATAGCCAAAAGTGGGGGAAAAAGTAAAAAAGGGAAGCTTTGAAAAGCTCCAGGAAAGGTTTGGAAAGAAATCTCCCCTCCCGTACTGCCCTCTGTAATTTAGGCCCTTATCCACATCAAAGTAATTCAAACGAAATTGATAGGAAAAGTTTAAATTTGAAGAAAAAAGTGAAAAGGGACGGAGTCGGACTTCTATTTTTGGATATTGCTGGAAAAGGTATTTACTTTCTGAAGTAATATAAGTTTCTTTTCTATCAGTTTTAACTAAAATGCTATGGTTTTTATAGTTTCCAGAAAGAGAAATATGGGAATAAATCTGCCTGTTTGTGTTCCTGTCAAAAATCTGTTCAAATTCCTTTAAAAAATCAATATCCGATAGGGCTTCTATGTGGGCATCCAGTTTAAAATTTGAAAAAGTCCTTTGCTTGTGGTCAAAGATTATTCTCCACCTTTCCTTTTCATTTTCATCTTTAATGTAATAAGCAGAGAGTTTGCCTTCAAAATTTTCCAGAGGGGAGTATCTAAACCTAAAATTCCTTCCTAAATATCCCTTTGTAAAAAGGTCAAGCCCCAGCGTTAAATCATAAGAATCTCCAAAGGGTAAGAAATATAAAATTCCCAGGTACCCACCCCTCTGCAGGGAATGTCCAAAGCGTGGTATCAAAAAACCAGCACTCCTTTCCCTTTTTGTGGGCCATATAAGGTAGGGGATATAAAAGACAGATGTGTTTCTTATGGCAAAGGAGGTTCCATAGAGATAGGCATAATCCTCCACATTAAATTTGCTCTTTTTAACCTTAAAAGACCAGGCAGGGTTTTCAGGGTTGCAGGAGGT
>JBBFMJ010000105.1:0-6434 GCA_037478515.1 Thermoanaerobaculia bacterium | reverse complement strand
CCAGCCCTTTCCAAAAATTTTTCAAGAAATTGAAATTCTGGAAGCACAGTGTGATAAACTGGAATTAAATAATTATCCAAAACTGGAAAAGAGGAAAATGGAACTCTCAGGGGAACTTATCTTTTTGAAGAAAAACTGGAAGGAAGCAAGAAAGGAAGCAGAAAAAATAGCAATAAAAGGAAAGGCAGAAAATTTAAAAAATAAATTTGAAAAACTAATCCAAGCATACGAAGTGGCTCAAAAAGTTAGGAATTTGAAGGAAAGAATCTCTGAAAGGATTAAATTTTTAGAAAAAAACAGAGAAAGGGTTTTAAAAGAAGACCAGGATAAAATAGAAAGAACAAAAAAATTACTTATGAGAGAAACAGAGGATTTGGACCCATCTGAAATGGAAGCTTCTTTGAAGGACTTAGAAGGGATTAAAATTTTAGAGAGGAAAGAATTTAAAAATTTAAAAATGGCTTATGTATTATATTTTGAAGGAAAATTTAAAGAGGCAGAAACAAAACTCAAAAACATCCCGCAGGAAGAAAAGGAAAGCCCCTATTTTGACATTCTCTTTGCTCTTTTAGACCTTACAAACTATTATCTTAAGGAAAAAGAAGATAAAAATCTCCTATCTCAGGCAGAAATATCTTTTCTAAAAGCCAGAGAAAAAGGACTTCAAAAGGAAGATATAAATAAGCTCCCAATTTCTCCAAAGATTTTGGATATTCTCAACAATTTTTAAACCATTAGCACTCCTATATATTTAAAATCTTATAATTTTATGCTATTATAATCCTATGAAGATTCCAGGAGGTCTCTATGAAATACTTTAAGTACTATACTTTTTCTTTATTTTTTCTTACCTTTTTAATTTTTTCCATAAGCTTCCTTTATGCTCAAAAAAGGGTAATCTCATTAAAAGAATACAAACTGGAGGATTGCTATTCCTGTCATGATAAAATTGAAAAACTCCATTCCCTTGGAAAGCACAGTAAAGTTTATTGTGATAGCTGCCATAGAGGGCTCAAAGAACATTTTAAGGATCCTTCTCCAGAAACCAGGCCTGAAACTCTCCTTTCCTGGGAGACCTGTGGAGGTTGCCACAAAGAACAATATGAAAGTTTTATGAAGGTTTCCTACCATAGGCCTGGAAGGGATGAAAAATCTCAGCTTACTGGAAGGGCTCCAAATCCTTTCTGGGACAAGCTTATGATGGGACATGGCTTCACAAAGGAACATGCTTTAACAAGAAGCCACCCCTGGATGCTTATAGATCATCTTGTTGTAGATAGGGCTTATGGTGGAAGGTTTCAACCAAAAAAGGGCTGGGAATACTTAATACAGGTGGGAAAGGCATGGGATATACTGGAGGATAAATTCCCAGAGGTCAAAGAAAATAAACCCTTGATTGCGCAAACAGCAGCTGCTGCAAACCCTGTCTGTTTAAGTTGCAAGACCCAGGATCATATTTTGGATTGGGCATATATGGGAGATCCTGACAGAGGTGCAAAATGGTCCAGAAAATCCAATGTGGTTGAATTTGCAAAGAATTTAGAATATGGCTTAAATTGCTTTATTTGCCATGATCCTCACAAGGCAGCCCCAAGAATTGTAAGGGATGCATTAATTGATTCTTTGACAAGGGCTGATGGAGATACCCTCTGGCATAAAGATAAAAGAAGGACAAAATTTGAGGTAATTGAGTTGGGGGAAAGGGGATATATCCGGAAAATTGCCCTACTGGAAAGGTATGATTCAAAACTTCTATGTGGGCAATGCCATGTGGAATACACCTGCAACCCAGGCTATGACCTTAAAAATCCAGATAGATCAAAGTACACTATAACTATGGATGATAGGCGAACAAATCACTTTCCTTTCAAAGAGGTCTTTGATTTATATGACCACTATGTAAACAAATTAAATTTTCTGGACTTCAAGCACCAATTAACAGAAGGGCTTTTATGGAAGGCACAACATCCCGAAACTGAAACCTACTATAATTCAAAACATTCCAGAGCAGGAGTTGAGTGTATGGACTGCCATATGCCAAAGGTCACAGAAAAAAATAAAATTTATACTTCTCACTTTGCAGTTACTCCAAGATTATTTTTAAAAGAAACTTGTCTTAAATGCCATAAAAACTGGACAGATGAAGAAGCAAAGTATTTGATTGATTCTATTAAAGCATATACAAAGGGAAAGATGAGAAAGGCAGAGTTCTGGATTTCAAACCTCATTGATAAAATTGTGGAAGCAAAGAAAATGGGTCTTCCTGAAGATGTGATAAAAAAGGCACAGGAACAGCATTTGAAGGCACATATTTTATGGGAGTTCTGGACAGCAGAAAACTCCGATGGTTTCCACAATCCAGAGGCAGCCAGGGATTCCCTTACAAAGTCCATTGATGAAGCCCAAAAAGGAATAAAAATTATTGAAGAAGGAATTCAGGTAAAAAAGACATTTTAGTTTTTTCTATAGGGAAAAATTATAGATAGAATTGCCACTATTAAAAGAATAGATAAGACAAAAGTTAAAGAAAAAACAGGGGTTATAAAATCAAAATGAAAGGACATCTTTATTCCCAGAAAAACTAAAATAATTGCAAGTCCCTGTTTTAAAAACCTCAAAGATTGAATAAGGGATGCTAAAAGAAAATAAAGGGCTCTCAGACCAAGTATAGCAAATATATTTGAAGTATAAACAATAAAAGGGTCTCTGGTTATGGCAATTATGGCAGGTATTGAATCCACGGCAAAAACAATGTCAGTGGATTCCACTGCCAAAAGGCACAGGAAAAGGGGAGTAGCATAGGTAACTTTTTTACCAGCAAGGCCTACTTTCTTGAAGAAAAAATTTTGATCTTTTACTTCAGGAGTTACAGGAAAAAATTTTTTGAAAAATCTGTAAATTATATTCTGTTCTGGTTTAACTTTTTCTTCTTTCTTGATAAGCATCTTCAAACCCGTTAAAATTAAAAAAGCCCCAAAAACATAAATAATCCAGTGCAGATATTTTATCAAGGCAAGTCCTACAAAAATAAAAAATGCCCTGGTTAAAATTGCTCCAATAATCCCCCAGAAAAGGACCCTATGCTGGTATTTTGGTTCTATAGAAAAATAAAGGAAAATCAAATATATGACAAATAGATTATCCATGGAAAGGGATTTTTCAATTATATACCCCGTCAAAAACATCAATGCCTTATCCCTTCCTTCAAAAATAAATATCCCAGCACAAAACAAAAGGGCAACCATTATCCAGAATATAGACCAGATAAGTGCTTCTTTTCTTTTTACCTCATGGGCTTTCTTGTGAAAGACAAAGAGGTCCAGGAAAAGCATAAATACTACAATAACCCCAAAAGAAATCCAGCCAAAAATTTCCATTCCTATAAGTATATCAGATTTTTATAAAATATTTCTTAAAATATCAGATATTAGATTTATACTTTTTCAAATGTTTATAAATATAATACCCACCAAGAATTATTAAAGCCAGAGGCCAGAGTTTCAAAATATAGGATATATCCACATAAAAAACATTGGAAAGCAAAAGTAAAATTCCAATTATTGCCAGAATTACCCCTAAAGTAATCTGTCCAGAAACCACATCTATATCCTCCCTGAGTTCTCCCAGATTTAATTTTTTTGCCTTTCTCCATCCATCCAGGGCAGCAAAACCAATAAGAAAGGCAATCCCAAGTCCGCATATATCGCAATCACTTTCCCCCAGAGATATAAGTCCTGCAAAGGTAAGAAAAATTAGAAAACCAAATTTGTAAAAACCCAAATAAATATAACCAAGCCCCGGGAAAAGGTTCAAAAGAAAAGCCAGCGTGGGGCTTTTGAAAAACTTTGCCTTCCCCATTTTTCTATGCTCTGTACAAAGATATTTACCTTCTTTTAAAATTAAACATTCCTCACAAAAGGGTTTACCACACTGGACGCAAACCCCCAGCGCTTCTTTTTCATTGTGATTGGTGCATTTCATTTTTATCCTCCTTTAGTTTATTTGCTCCATATCCTAAAAGCTTCCCGTAGAAGCTTATGGTCTTTCCCCTGGTTTCTGCATAAAAGGTTTGAAATTTTGCAAAAGTTAAAGAAAGGTTTCCCCTGGTAATGGTAGCCAAAGTAATTACAAAAAATAGGATTAAACTCAAAGCAATGGAAGAGATCCTTTCAAAAAATCCCTCTTCCCTGAAAGGTGCTTTTAAAACCTTTTTTAGTCCTCTCTTTGAAGGAATTTTCTTTAAAAAACGGAAGGTTTTCTGGTAAGTATTCAATATTTTAAAACACAAGGGGCAATTTATTGCCTCTTTTATAAAATTTTTTTCAAAGGGTTCTTGGGAAAATTTTTCAAGAAAATCCAAATGGGGATGGGATAAATCTTCTATTTTTAAATATTTGAAATTTACATATTCCTCAAGGAAATTTTCGCAATCGGGGCAATTCAGGATGTGATTTTCCAGTTCTTCAAAAAACTTCCCTTCCCTTAAAGCATCCTGCAAAACCCTGCAATTCATATCTTTTCTTCCTTCCTTTCAAAATACTCTTTCATTTTCAGGGCAATTTGAAGGCGACCTCTGGAAAGTTTGGATTTGACAGTTCCTGTGGGAATTTTATAAATTTCTGAAATCTCCTCTAACGTAAGCCCCATTAAATCTTTCATCAAAATCATAGAGGAGACCTCTTCTGGAAGGTCATGCAAAAACTCCATAAGTTTTAAATATTTTTCTTTATTTATCAGCTGATTTTCAAGATTTTCTTCTGAAGGAATTTTAAAAAGGGCTTCTTCAAAAGAACCTGTAAAATTTTTTTCTTTCCTGTTTTTTCTATAAGTGTCAATACATAAATTTTTGGTAAGCATCATTGCCCAGCCCAGAAAATTTTTATTTAAATCAAAGGAGTTTAAATTATAGTAAATCTTTAAAAAGACCTCCTGCATAAGTTCTTCGGCATCTGCCCTGTTCATAGTAAACTGATAGCAAAGGGAATAAATCAGCCCCCCATATTTTTTTACCAGAAGAGCCCAGGCATCTTCAGAACCCTTTTGCGCACTTCTTATTAAAAATTTTTCATCCATCCTATTTAAAACGACAAAGGGGCACTCAAAGTTCCCTCAAACATTTCTCAATTTTTATGTTTTTGTAAAGTTCATTCAAACAAAAAGAGGGGCTGGCATATCCTTCAAGGCAGATTATTTCTTTTTTTGGTATAAACCTTAAATTGCTCTGATTTTCAACCACCGTGGGAATACCCTTTTCACATTCAAAACATTTACCTTGATAAATATTAAATAAGGACCCTAACTTTATTTTAAGAAGAAAATTTTCTTCTCTAAAAATTACCTCTTCCCCTTTTAAACTATAAAGGTTTTTAGGATTAGAAAGAAAAAGGTTACCCCCTGAAAGGTTTAAAGTGGCAAAGCCCTCGATTTCATCAAATTTTAAATTTTTAAGACGCCAAACCTTTCCCTTGGGAAGATATAAAAACAATTTGTCCTCAAAAAAATCCCTTTCCAGATATGCCCATTTTAAGGTTAAAATAAAACCTTTCAGAAGAAATTTTGAACCCCTTTCAAAATAAATATGTTTTGTGTAGGGCTTTATTGCTTCAATTTTTCCATAAAATTTTACAAACTTTCCTTCCAGAGACCTTACCCAAAACAAAAATTTGTCATACTCCCTTTTGAATTTCCTCCACTCCTCCTCTTTTAAAATTATTTTTGGAATATAGTGGTTTTTTTCTTCCACTAAAAATTTGCAACTCTGGCAGAGCCGCCCTGGCTTTTTAAAACCCTTAGAGCAACTTTTTCCTTTGAGAAAGCTTTTACATTTTAAATAGAAACTTATACATCCCTGTGGAAAACACCCCCTTCCTTCCATTACATGCCATACAGAAACCACATTTGAAAACTTCTTATGGAGCTCATGAAAACATCTGAAAATATCCTGCCTTTTAAAGAGGTTTTTGTAAACTTCCATAGATATATTCTAACAAAAAAAGATTTTATGTTAAAATTCTATTATGAAAATACTGCCTGGGATTTTTGAAGCAGTCCTTTCAGGTTTTTTTGTCTTTTCCATTCTCTCTTATAAACCCCTCCTCTTTGGAATTTTAACAGCCCTTATTGTTTTTATAATAATAAAATTTAATGAAAAGATAGGGCTTTTTATTATTAAAAATCTTTTAATTTTATTTATTTTTTTGCTTATAGTAGCAGGTTTTATATCTGCCTTTTCTCTAAATGTGTTTTTAATAATTCTTTTACTAATACTGGGAGCTTTAATCTTTATTTCAGCCCATACATTCAAAAAATTTCCCCTCTTTTTTCCCCTTCTGTTTTTTATAATAATCCTTGCAATTTTCAACTATTTTTATTTCAAGGAAGTTAAAAAATTTGAAAAATTCCAGGAAGAACCCCTGCCGCCAAATATAACCATT
>JBBFMJ010000104.1:0-6436 GCA_037478515.1 Thermoanaerobaculia bacterium | reverse complement strand
TATGATAGAGGGTAAGGTCATCTCCCCTTTTGTTTTTTAGTGCCTTTTTAAAGGTTCTGTATGCTTTAAAATTTTTTCCCATTGATTCATAAAGGATGCCCAGATTGTACCAGGCACGGTAATTTTTTTTGTCCAGTTTTATAGCCCTCTTAAATTCCTTCAAGGCATCATTGGGAAATTTTTTATCCATTAAAAGAACCCCTAAATTATTGTGATATTCAGAAACATTTGGATTTTCCTTTATCATCTCCATCAACTTCATTATTTCTTCATCTTTGGGATTTCCCTTTACAAGATACTTTTCATAAACAGCACCGTAAAGGGTAAAACTTAAAAGAATAAATAGAAGCCAAAGTTTTTTCATATTTTCTTCTCCTTTACTGGTTTAACCTTAATCTTTGTTTTTCCCCCTTCGCTTACCACAGAAATTTTCAAAATTTCACAATTAGTTTTACGAAATAAATCCAGAAGTTGTTGCCTCATTTTTTTTTCAAATTCTATAAAGGAAGCAGTTTTTTTATTATCCTGCATTGATGAAATTGCAAGGTAAAGATTTTCAATTTGCTCTTTGAAATTGGATTGTTTTGAAATTACTATTTCCTTTGGCTTATCTTTTTGGGTCAGTGTTTTTTCTTTTGTGGTTCTTGCCTTTCCTTCTTCAATCTGCCTCATCCTTTTTGCCCATAATTCTTTTATGGAAGTGTAATTGCTATAAATGGAATTAAATTTAAACCTTAAGGCATTGTCAGTTATGGAAGTATTTTTAAATTTTTTAATTTCTTTATCAAAGTTATCCTGTTCTTTTAAAGGTGGTGTTCTCCTCTGACCTGTAAAGAAGAATTCCCATTCCATCTTTAAGGTCTTAAGTTTGCCTTCCAGCTGGGAAAGGGAAGCAAAAGAAACTTCTACTTTGGTTTCTTCCATAGTATAATAATAACATGAATAGCGATAAAAAGTCATTTAAAAATATCCCCCAAATAGGGAAATTGATGGAAAATCCTTTTTTTCGGGAAAGGGTGGAAGAGTTTTCCAGAGAAGAAGTTTATCTTGCTATAAAAAATTCCATTGAGGAGATAAAAAATGAAGGGATTGAAAATTTAACCAAAATTCAGGTGGAAGAAAAAATTAAGGAATATTCATTAAATTTCTTAAAATACCCTTACAGAAAAGTAGTAAATGGAACTGGAGTCTTAATCCATACAAACTTGGGAAGAGCTCCCCTTATAAAAGTTGAGAAAAATCTTATAGAAACATATTCTAATCTGGAAATTTCATTAAAAGATGGCAAAAGAGGGGAAAGGAATGCCTTATCAGAAAAAATTCTTTCATATCTGACCTCTTCAGAGGCTGCAATTGTGGTAAATAACAATGCCTCAATGGTACTGCTTCTGCTTTCAACCTTTGCAAAGGGTGGAGAGGTCATTGTTTCCAGAGGTGAACTGGTGGAAATAGGGGGTTCCTTTCGGCTTCCTGAAATATTAAAAGAGTCCGGTGCTTCAATGGTGGAGGTGGGCACCACAAATAAAACAAGGATTTCTGATTATGAGAAGGCAATAAATGAAAATACAAAGGCAATACTGAAAGTCCATCAAGCCAATTTTAGAATACTGGGTTATTCGGAATTTCCTTCCATAGAGCAGCTCTCCAAACTTGCGCACCAAAAAAATCTACCCCTCTTTGTAGATCAGGGAAATGGGCTCCTCTTTGAAATTGAAGGATTTGATTTAAAGGAAGAGGAACCTGTTTCTAATTTGATAAAGAAGGGAGCAGATCTGGTAACATTTTCTGGAGATAAGCTTTTAGGTGGTCCTCAGGCAGGAATAGGTGTTGGCAAAAAGATTTACATTGAAAAAATGCTAAAAAATCCTTTATATAGGGCGTTAAGGCCAGGAAAGGAGACCTTTTTTTATCTTCAGGAAACCTTAAAACTTTGGCTCAGAAAGGATTTTAAATCAATTCCCCTCTGGAAGATGGCAATGGAAGACCTAAAATTTTTAAAAAAAAGAGCAGAAAAGATTTTGAAAAAGACAGACCTGCCTTTAAAGATTGAAAACTCCCAGGCACAATTCGGGGGGGGAACCACGCCTTTATATAATATACCTTCTATATCTCTGGTCTTAAAAGTGCCAAAACCAGAAAAGATTTATAAATTTTTACTTAATTTTGAAACCCCAGTTATAACTTTTATAAAAGAAGATGCAGTCAATATAAATTTAAGAAGCATTTTTGAAGAGGAAGATGAGATTATAATTTCAGCCCTGGAAAAATTGAAAAATTCTGGATTGATTTAATATGAAAACTTACGAAATAAAGAGAAAACCCCTCCAAAAGGTAAAATATAAGATAAATTATGATTCAGAACTAAATGAAGAGCAGTATGAAGTGGTAATGCACCCTGGGGGCAAAATGCTGGTAATTGCAGGGGCTGGCTCTGGAAAGACCAGGGCATTGACCTACAGGGTGGCACGCCTTATAGAAGACGGGGTACATCCTTCCAAGATAATGCTCCTGACCTTTACAAATAAAGCAGCCAGGGAAATGCTTTCCAGGGTTCAGGCACTTACAGGAATTGATATAACTCAAATCTGGGGTGGAACTTTTCATCACATTGGAAACCTTATCCTCAGAAGGCATTCAAAGGTTGTAAACCTTAAAAATTCCTTCACCATAATGGATGAAGAGGACTCCAAGGAACTTATGGATTCAGTAATTTCTTCTCTGGGGCTTTATGAAAAGCCCTTCAGATTTCCAAAGGCAGATGTTTTGTATGATATTTATCAGCTTATAATTGACAGGGGAGATGATCTGGAGACCTTGCTTGTTAAAAGATTTCCACAATTTTTGGATTTTACAGGAGATATCTTAAAGGTATTTTATGAATACAATAAAAAAAAGGAAAAGGAAAACCTTGTGGACTTTGAAGACCTGCTCCTTTTGTGGAAGAAAATCCTGGAAGAAAAGGAAGAGATAAAAAGATATTATCAGGAAAGGTTTTTGCATATTTTAGTTGATGAATACCAGGATACAAACAAGCTTCAGGCAGAAATTTTATATCTTATGGTTCCAGAGGAAGGAAATATAATGGTAGTTGGAGATGATGCGCAGTCCATCTATTCTTTCAGAGGAGCAAACTTTCAAAATATTATGGAGTTTCCAGAAAAGTTTAAGGGAACCAAAATTTTTTATCTGAAAACAAATTATCGCTCTCTTCCCGAGATACTTAAACTGGCAAACCACTCCATTTCACACAATACTTATCAATACCCAAAGGAATTAAAACCCATAAGATCGGAAGGAAAGGCAACGGTTGCCCTCTGCCCTACCAGGGATGTATATGAACAGGCAGAATTTGTAGCAAACAGGGTGCTGGATTTAATTGATGAGGGTTATCCTTTAAAGGAAATTGCCATCCTTTACAGAAGCCATTTTCAAAGTTTGGAAGTACAGATAAAACTTACAGAAATGGGGATACCCTATGAAGTTCGTTCAGGGGTAAGGTTCTTTGAACAGAGACATATAAAGGATGTTTTATCCTTTTTAAAGATAACAGTAAATCCTACCGATGAGATTGCCTTCAGGCGTGCCTTGAAACTTTTTCCTTCCATTGGAGATAAACTTTCCACAAAGATTTTTCAGGCAGTTATGGAATCAAAAAACATATTTGGCTATGCCCTTTCAGATAAGATTTTGGAAATAGTACCATCAAAGGCAAAAAATTCTTACAGGGATTTTCAAAAACTTTTAAAAAAATTACTGAATGAAAATTATCAGAAGAGTCCTTCTGAGTGTATCAGGACAGTGGTGGAAGATGTATATAAGGACTATTGCATTGCCACCTTTCCCAATGCTTCTTCCCGACTGGATGATCTGGAAGAACTTGCCCTCTATTCTACAAAATATTCCAATGTGGAGGAGTTTTTATCAGAACTTTCCCTTTTATCAGAACTTTCTGGAACCGATGTGATGGCTTCAAATGATGAAAGGGAAGCTCTGGTGCTTTCCACGGTCCATCAGGCAAAAGGGCTTGAGTGGAAGGTGGTCTTTATCATAGGACTTGCCGATGGAAATTTCCCTGCTCACTGGTCTTTTTCTTCAAAGGAGGATTTAGAAGAGGAAAGGCGCCTTTTTTATGTTGCCTGCACCAGAGCAAAGGATGAACTTTATCTTGTATATCCCCAGTGGTCAAAGGAAGGATACAGGGGAACCTCTATTCAAAGGATTTCCAGGTTCCTTCAGGAACTGGACCCCGATTTATATGAGGTCTGGAACATCAGATAATTAAATAAACAATTTCAAAAGGTCTTTTATATAATAGAAGGTAAAGAAAATGCTGAAAAGAAAGCAAGAAAAAAAGTAAAATAACCCTTCTGCTGAAAAGCCAATCTGTAAAGGGTTTGGATTTTTAAATTGAGGATTCAGGGAACCCGAAAGAACACCCCCAAAGGAAGTTATAAGGGAAAATATAAAACCATAGAAAAGGAAGAAAATTTTTTCATTTAAATTAAAAGGGAGGTTTAAAAAGGCAGTTAAATTAAAGATTAAGGAAAGTAAAAAAAAGGGTAAAAAATATGAAAAACCCTTGGCAAAGAAAAATTTTTCGTATGAAAGTGGGATTATTTTAAAAAAGTAAAAACTTCTACCTTCCAGAGAAATTGATGGAAAGGAAAATCTAAGACCCAAGGCAGAGAGGATAAATGAAAAGAGGAAAAGGTGCAAGCCCTTATAGACATTTTCCATTAAGGGTTCTTCCTTGAAAGGCAAAAGTTGAAAATTAAAAAAATATAAAAAAATTAGGGAAACCATAAGGGCTGTCTGGGTCAATCTCAAGGGGGTCCTTAAAATTGAAAGCCACTCTTTAATTAAAAGGTTTAAAAATATGTATTTTCTTAAAATTTTTGAAAATCTTATGCCCTTTTTACCTTCTTTTGAGGAAAAACTCTTAGAGTATGCCCTGCTGTATAAAATTTTAAATACCATAAAGGAAATTAGAAAAAGAATTACAATAGAGAAAAGGTAAAAATTTAATATTTTAAATTTATTTTCAAAAATTAGATTGTAAAAATTATTGGAAAGGGGTAAAAATAGAGTATAAAAAGTGTTTTCTGGTTCCTGAAATTGGAGGAAAAAAAGATATGGGTTTGAAAAAAATTCCTTAGGTATGGAGGTTCTAAATAAAAAGAGCACAAAAATGGTAAGAAGGGCAAAGAAAAAGGAAAATAATTTATAGAGATTGGAAATTTTAAAAAAATAACTTAAAAAAAAGGTAAAGGTCATACCTAAAAGGAAAGACAAGCCCAGATAAATTGTAAGGAGAAATAGGGAAAGGAAAGCACTTTTAAAATTGCTCATTCCATAAATAAAGGGTATTATTAAAAAATAAATATATCCATTGGAAATTATAAAGGTCTTAAATGCTCTTGGAAGGAAAAAATTAAAATCACTTAAAGGAAAGGTTCTGTAAAGTTTCAAGGATTTGTCCTTAAAAAAAATACTTATCTGTGAAATGGAAGAGCTCAAAAAACTGAAGGGAAAAAGGATGGTGAGTCCATAATTAAAAATCCATACAAGGCCACTTTTATAAATTCCTGGCAGGAATAGTTTTATCCCCTCCGAATATTTCTTAAACTTTAAACCCCAGAAATAACTTAAAAAAATTACTCCAGAGGCAAAGAGAAAACCTGCAAAAATCCTCAAGGTAAATTTAAAAGGAGATTTTTTGAAATTATTTTTAATTTCCCAGAGGCTCTTCTTTAAGGTAATCATAAAAAAGTTCTTTCAATTTTTCAGTATCCTCTCCTTCCCATACAATTTTCCCATCTAAAATAAATGCTGCCCTGTCACAGACCTCCTCTACCAGTTCCAGGTGATGGGTGGAAAGGATCAAAGTTTTTCCCTTATTTTTGAGTTCTTTCATAATCTCTTTAAGTTTTTCCTGGCTGGGCCAGTCAAGACCAATGAAGGGCTCATCCCAGAGGATTACTTCAGGGTTATGAAAAATTGATAAAGCAATGGCAAGCTTTTGCCTCATTCCATGGGAATAGTTCCCCACCATATTTTTTAAATAGGGCATAAGCTGGAGGTCCTCCATCCATTTTTTTAAAAGATCATCTTTTTCCCATTCAATCTTGTAAGCACTTGAAACAAAATTCAGTGTTTCCTCTCCTGTCAAATAATCAAAAAAGAAGGGTTCTTCAGGAAGATACCCTATCAGTTTTTTTGCCTTTATCTTTTCTTTAATTCCATTTATCTCTGAAACAAAAAATTCCCCTGCGTCAGGAAGGATTATTCCAGATATAATATTTAAAGTAGTTGTTTTTCCTGCTCCATTGGGTCCCACGAGTCCAAAGATTTCTCCATCTGCAGAAAAACTTAAGCCCTTCAAGGCAGGGATTTTTCCATAATTTTTAATAAGGGATTTGACTTCCAATTTTTTCAT
>JBBFMJ010000103.1:0-6446 GCA_037478515.1 Thermoanaerobaculia bacterium | reverse complement strand
AATTTTCTTCATTTTTTATTTTTTTCTTTAAATTTTGAAGAAAAACTGCACAATTTTCTGGATTTTCATAATTTAAAAGTTCCCAGGCAAGGTCATAGGTATATTCAGTATCTGGATATTTTTCTAAAAAATCCTTTATAATTTTTGCCTTTTCCTCTTTATTTTTTAAATTTTTAAGGGATGTCTCTAATTTTTTGTATTCCTTCTCCAGATTTCCCTTTGAACAAAAAACAAAAAAAATGGCAAAAAAAATCAAAAATTTTTTCATATTTTAAATCTTAACATATAAAATATTTCCAGGCAAGTAATTTAATTTGAAATTTGTTTTTTTTTAAGGTATATTTTTAGGAAATTTTAAGGAGGTATATATGAAATTAGTAGAACCCTTTAAAAATGAACCACTTACGGATTTTTCAAAGGAAGAGAACAGAAAAAAGCAAGAAGAAGCCATTGAAAAGGTTTTAAAAGAAAAGGGGAAGGAATATCCCCTGATAATTGGAGGAAGGAGGGTCTTTGCAAAGGAGAAATTTAACTCCATAAATCCTTCCAAAACAGAAGAAGTTTTGGGTGTATTTCAAAAGGCAGATGCAAAACTGGCAGTGGAGGCCCTGGAAGAGGCACTTAAGGCATTTGAGGAATGGAGGTGGCATTCTGCAAAGGAAAGGGCAATTTTCCTTTTCAGAGTTGCAAATCTGATGAGAAAAAAAAGGTTTCTTCTTAATGCCTGGATGATTTTGGAGGTTGGTAAAAACTGGGTTGAAGCAGATGCAGACACAGCAGAGGCAATTGATTTTTGTGAGTTTTATGGAAGGGAAATGATTCGTTTATCAGAGCATCAAGAACTTACAACAAGACAAGGGGAAGCAGTGGAATTGAAGTATATCCCCTTAGGGGTTGGAGTGGTTATTCCACCCTGGAATTTTCCCTGTGCAATCCTTGTAGGTATGACCACTGCATCAATTGTAACTGGAAATACAGTTATTTTAAAACCTGCCTCCGATACACCTGGAATTGCCTACCAGTTTTTTCAGATTCTCGAAGAGGCAGGGATGCCTCCAGGGGTTGTAAATTTTCTGACAGGTCCTGGCTCTATTGCAGGAGAAACCCTTGTCCTCCATCCAAAGACCAGGTTTATTGCCTTTACTGGCTCAAAAGAAGTTGGCCTTAGGATCTTTGAAAATGCTTCAAAGTTGCAAAAAGGCCAGATCTGGCTTAAGAGGACAATCCTTGAAATGGGTGGAAAGGACTTTATTATTGTAGATGACGAAGCAGATATGGAAACTGCACTTCAATCGGTTTATGCCTCTGCCTGGGGTTTTCAGGGACAGAAATGTTCTGCCTGTTCCCGCCTTATTCTCCATGAAAAGGTCTATGATGAATTTATTGAAAAGTTTATTCCAATGGTTGAAAAGATGAAAATTGGGGATACCAGATACTTTGAAAACTATTTAGGTCCTGTGGCAAATAAACCCTCCTATGAAAAGATTTTAGAGTACATTGAAATTGGAAAAGGGGAAGGAAAACTCCTTGTAGGTGGTGGAGCCCATAAAAACAAGGATGGATTTTTTATCCTCCCCACTGTATTTGGAGATGTAAAACCCACTGCAAGAATTGCTCAGGAAGAAATTTTTGGACCAGTTCTGGCAATAATTAAGGTTAAAAATTTTGAAGAGGCAATTGAAGTTGCAAATGGAACTGAATATGGATTAACGGGTGCTTTGATTACACAAAACAGGAAGAAAATCTGGGAAGGGAAGAAAAAACTCCATTGTGGAAATTTGTATATAAATAGAAAATGCACTGGTGCTCTTGTAGGTGTCCATCCCTTTGGTGGTTTTAATATGTCTGGAACGGATTCAAAAGCAGGAGGGAAGGACTACCTCTTCCTCTTCACACAGGCAAAGTCAATTTCGGAAGCCCTTTAATGGATTTATTTAAACTTGAAGAAAAATTAAATAAGCTGCTTTTAAAAGATAATTTTTTAGATGATTCCATAAATGGGATTCAGGTTGAAGGAAAAAGGAAGGTAAAAAAAGTGGCAACGGGGGTCTCTGCCTCCGTTGCCCTTTTCAATGAGGCCAAAAAATGGGGTGCTGATGCCATTGTGGTACACCATGGAATTTTATGGAGGGGTATGGATATAAAAGTCCAGTCCTCTTTTAAGGAAAGGTTGAAAATATTACTTCAAAATGAAGTATCTCTCCTTGCATATCACCTTCCCTTAGATGCCCATCCTGAAATTGGAAACAATACCCAGATAGGAAAAAAATTGGGGCTAAAAAAAGGAGTACCCTTTGGGGAGTATAAAGGTAATCTGATTGGCTTTTCTTATACCTGTAATTTTTCAGCAGAAAAAATTCTTCAGAAAATCAAAGAACTGTTTGGAGAGCCCATAAACCATATTCCCTGCAGTAAAAAAAGAATAAGAAAATTGGCAATTGTAAGTGGGGGAGCCCAGAAGGAATTTTTACAGGTGTCTGGGAAGGATATTGATCTTTTTCTTACAGGCGAGATAAGTGAGTTTGTGGTGGAACTGGCAAAGGAAATAAATTGTCATTTTGTTTCAGCAGGTCATTACAGGACAGAAAAATTTGGAATAATGGCACTTACAGAAAAAATTAAAGAAATGGGAATGGAATCGAAATTTTTTGATATTCCCCACATCTATTGAAATTTTTTTATTTTATCTTTAAAATGTTCTATAATATATTGAAATGAGGGAAACATCTTCTATTTTTAAACCCTTTCCAGAAATTGTGGCAGCATTGCACAGGCAGGGAAAAAGTGGAATCCTGGAATTTAAGGATGAAAATTCTTCTTACAGGATCCATTTTCACAAGGGTTCAATCCTGGCTGTGGAAGGTGGTGGTTTGAAGGATGCCCTATCCCAGCGCCTTGTAAATTCAGGAAAAGTGGCACCCTGGGACCTGGAACTGGCAATGGAAGTTGCCAAAGGAGCAAAGGGGAAGAAACTGGGGCAGATTTTGATTGAGATGGGTCTTTTAAAAAAAGAATCCCTCATATCAGAACTAAATCAAAAACTTAAAGATACCTTCACTGCTCTATTTGATCTGGAAAAGGTGCAGTTTAATTTTTATGAAGAAGATGTCCAGCCCTCCATCTGGACAATCCTTCCCACCTTTACCACTGCAGATTTGATACTGGAGGGCTGCAGGAATATGAAAAATACTTTACCCATTGCCAGGATGTTGAGGTATCCAGAAAACTATCTTTCCATTTCTTCAGATGCAAAGATGATATACCAGAAGGCAAAGCTCACAGATAAGGAAAAGAGAATCCTTTCCTTTTTAAAGGAACCAAAGCAGGTAAAAGAGGTTGTGGAATGGATTGGAGGAGATCGGCTGGAATCCTTGAAAATAATTTATGGGCTTATTATTTCTGGTTTTCTGGATCTAAGTAAAGAAAAGCCAAAAGAGGTTGTCTCAATTCCTTTCCCACAGGAACAACCGCAGGTACCAATTACCAGGGGAGAGGTGGTGGAAAAATTCAATAAAATTGGAGTGGAAAATTATTATGAGTTCTTGGGGCTTAATACGGAAGCAAAGGAAATGCAAATTGAAAAGGCCTTTCAAAACCTTGCCTATAAATTCCATCCAGACCACGCTATCAATGAATCCATCTCTGACCTCAAGGATAAGCTGGAAGCCATATTTTTGTATCTTGTAAAAATAAGAAATACCCTTCTTGAACCCAGGGCAAGGAAGGATTATGATAGATCTCTGAAAGAGGATGATAAAAAGGACTCCACCGTTGTAAAACTTTCCTCTGCTGCCACCCATTACAAATATGCAATGAAGATGATATCCCAGAGGAAAATACAGGAAGCCATTATGTCCCTTCTCCAGGCAGTTCAAAATGATCCCTCCAACCCTCTCTACCCCTATAAATTAGGACAGCTTCTAAAAAGATTTCCAGACCAGCAAAAGGAAGCAGAACTGAATTTTAAAAGGGCACTGGAACTGGATCCATTAAATACAGATATTATGCTGGAACTTGCCCAGCTCTATTTAAAAAACAATATGCAATCCAAAGCAGAGGCACTTTTTGCCCAGGCACTGGAACTGGATCCCTTAAATCCAGAGCTTCAACTTAAAGCCGTCCAGTTTGCCCCGGAAAAGAAAATCCCCTTAAAGGAAATTGCCCTCTTTCTGGCAGGGGTTCTGTTTAGTTTAATTTTAACTCAAATATTTTTTTGATCAGATTTTTTCATAAAATATAAAAATATTGCCTTAGGAATTAATCCTTTTAAAGATAAAAAATAAAAAAACAAAAAAGGGTAGTTCTCTTTATTAACTTTAAAAATGGGTACGATATTGACCTATTGAAAACCCTTTTTATCCTCTTTGTATTAATTTTCCGGGAATTCTCCGATGGCAGGAGTATAAACAGCATCTCCTGTAATGTTATCTATTAAAGACATATAAGCATAGTAAGCAATGTTTTTATCTTTAGGAATAATTCTCAAAAAAGCATTTTCAATTTCTACATCCATAGGAAATTGTAAAACTGATTTTTCTCTTACCTGGATGTTATTATATTTTTTAATGAGCAAACCATCTTTATCATATAACTCAAAATCAAAGGTTGCTCCATAAGGAAAAGAGGCAAGCCCAATATTTGTTCTAAATCTGCTATTTTTTGTTATTCCAAATAGATAGGATATGGAAGTTTGAACTTCAAAAAATTGGTTTTGTATACCTTGCCCATAGGTGCCGCCATCTTCCTTTGTATTATAAATTCTTATCCAGGAATCAAAAAAGTACTGAGAGGTTTCCAATGTTAAAAGGCCCATTCCTTCATAATTGTATAAACTATGGATTACATTTTGAATACATTTAACATTTTCTGCCTCCACTAATATAACCTTATTAAATTTACCTTTTTCACAGTAGAAATTAGCATCTATTTCAATTTGAAAACTATTAGGATTAAATATACATAAATCAGTTTGCCAAAAGGTATCATAGGCACCTGGTGAGTATGCAGCTACAGGAAATATTGAAGTATTTGTAAACAAGCGAGAATAAAGAATATTTGATACGGAAAGAAATAAAAAAATTAAAATCTTCATACTTTCCTCCTTCTAATATATATCAGGGATATTGCTTAAATCAAAAGAAGGGCTTTCCTCACCACCACAAAGTAAAAGATAGCAATTTCTGTAGCATTCACATTTTATTATTATTACAGAAAGCATACACCAATGAAAATTGCTATGACATATTTCAATGCATCGGGGATTTGAATTACAATTTTCTAAACATAAATCAAATTCCTTAGCACATAAGGCAGCAAAATAATTTCCCATATCATTACAAAAAATAAGACATGAGGACAAGGATCCAAGGCATTCTTCTGTTGTAAGGGGAGGCATTAAGCATTTTACATATGTTGATATTTCAAAGTAACCAGTAGGATCATTATAATTTATTGGAGAATTATAACCGCATTTAAATAAATTATGATTTTTAAAAATGAAATCTTTTTGAATAAACCTTCCCAAATTTGCATTATAATATATATTCCTATTAAACTGTAGCCCTGTTTCAAAGTCAAATTCCTTTGAGGTGTAAAGCAAATTATTTTCGGAAGCAGAAGTCAAGAGCACTCCCCAAGGGTTGTATTCGTAACTTTCAATCAATTCTGGAGTAAAATTGGCATCGGCAAAATATGTGACATCCCCGTGGCCGTTGAGGAAGTAGAAGTAGTTTTCTGGAGAATTGCTTTCTGCAAGGGATTTTGGGCTATTTACATTAGACCATAGACCTTCTTGTCTTCTGTCTATTGTCTCTTGTCTATTATCTGCTTTATAGTTCGCTCTTAGTTTTGGGTTCGGGCTTTTTCCCAAGTTTCGAGCTACGATTCCTGAACTACTGCTTCCTGCTCTATAGTTCATTTTCTTTTCCTTTTATATTATACCATTTAAATAGTACTTTCTTCATCTTGACAACGTGCCGCTTAATAGATGACCATTTTGTACTCAATCAATTCCTTTTAGCTCTCCAAATACCTTTACCTCTCTATCAGTAGTATTTAAAGGAGAAGTGTCTTCAATATACCAAATATTAAAATAAACATTTTTAAGATTTTTATTTTCTATTTTTTCTAAGTTAAGATAATTATCATTGCAAAATAGGAAGTACTCAACTTGTAAATTAAACTTATATGAACCTCTTGGCTCCTCATACTCTGTTTCAAATTTAAAAATTTCCTTTTTTAAATGTAAAACCTTCTTTAAATTTTTTTCCTCGATTTTTTCAGGTAGAACATAATAATCTCTTGGAATTTTTGGAGAAGGAGAAATGTAATCAAATAGAAAAGGTATTTTTTCAAATTTCCAATTTTTAATTAAAGGAGGGATTTCTTTTTCAGTTAATATTTTAACTTCGTCATATTGACCAATCTTTTCAAAAAATTCATTTTCT
>JBBFMJ010000102.1:1151-6461 GCA_037478515.1 Thermoanaerobaculia bacterium | reverse complement strand
GTATATAGTAAATAGAAAGATCCAAATTTTTTATATTTACACTTTCAAACCTTATATTTTTATTACTTTTTGATGAAAGATATATTTTATCTTGAACAATTTTTATCTCTGGAGGGATGTCCTTCAATCGGAAGTTAAAAATTTGTTCTTCCTTTAGTTTTTCGCCCTGAAAATTTGGAAGACCAGGGAGAATGGTAAGTTTATATTCAATATTGTGCTTGAAATCTCCTGATATTTTTAAAATGTTTCCCTGCGGGAAGAAGTTTAAATCCATCAAGGGTTCCGTTCTTATGTAGATTTCAAAGTTTTCCTCTTCTTTTAAGGAATGGCTGAATTTTAGTTGGACCTTTGCTTCCCCTTCTTCCCATATAACCTCAATTTCTTCTACTCTGAATTTTTTAAGAGGTGCAAGAGGGATATGATAGCTTATGGGTTTTTCAAGTTTTAATTTGTCTTTATCAAATTCAATTTTGATTTCCCCTCCATATTCAGGGCTTGAAAAAGGTGCCTTTAATTCATAGATATCCTCTGTCTTTTTTAGAGAGAAATCCAGGGGATTTCCATTTACCAGCACCTTTATTCCTTCTTTTGCTTCCTCAATTTTTATATTTTTCTTGGTCATTAGAAAAGCAGCATTCAAAATCTGCCTGTCTTGATCTGGTGAAGAAATATCCCTTTCAAAGGAGTTTTTAAAGTAAAGTATTTCATTTTCCAGAACAGAAAAACTTATCTCCAGAGGAGGGTAATCTGAAAATTTCTGGGAAAGTAAACTTAAATTTAATCTGCATTTGTAGTTTTTCCCTGGTTCAAAACCCCCAAAAGGGGAAAAGGCAAGGGCATCTTTTCTCTCCCACCAGCAATTTCCTTCAAGAGGCGGGCTAAACTGAAAAATCTTTGCTGCGTTTAATTCCCTCATTGTCTCTGCCTCGGGAATGTCAAAGGTAAAATCAAAGATTAGTTTTTCATGAATGGAAATTCTGGCAGGGGGAATTTTTTCAATTATATGGAGAAAACTTTGAGGAATTTTACCCTTTTCAGGAATTTGCTTCAAGCAAGCAGCAAGAAATAGGATAAAAATTGCAAAAATTTTTTTCATAAAACCTCCTTCTCTTAATTTTAGGTCAGAAGCAGAAAGTTTTCAAGGGGATTTGAAATCTTCATTAAATTATGTTATATTAAATTGAAGGAGAAGAGGTGCTTATGGTAGATAAGGAAAAGGACGAAGAACTATTGCTTAAAAAAGGTGAGGAGTTTTTAAAACTCTTCAATATGGGGAAGCAGTTTACAGAAGAGCTTCTCAAGGAAAACGAGCGCCTAAGATATAGGATTGCCCTTTTGGAAGAGCAGCAAAATACAGGACATACCAATAATTTAAACAAGGAAATTGTCCGTTTGAGGGAAAGGATTGCAGAACTGGAACAGGAATATGAGCAACTCCTGGAAAGGCAAAAACAGGTGGAAGCAGAAAACAAGGACTTTGCAATGAGATATGTGGAAGTGGAAGAACAAAATAATAATTTAGCCAACCTATATGTGGCATCCTATCAACTCCATTCCACCCTGGATTTTCAGGAAGTTTTACAGATTGTAATTGAAATTATTATAAATTTAATTGGAGCTGAGGCCTTTGCCATAATGCTTCTGGATGAAAAGACCAATGAACTCAAAACTTTAGGGTGCGAAGGGGCAGATATTTTCCCGGGGCTGGAATCTTTAAGTGTAAAGGTAGGGGAAGGAATAATTGGAAGGGTAGCAAAGACAGGGGAAAGTTATTTTATAAATCAGGCACCTTCCGAGGCAAAGGTAGACCTTCAAAATCCCCTTGCAGCAGTTCCCCTTAAGATAAAAGAGCATGTAATTGGGACCATTGTAATTTATAGTTTGCTAAAACAGAAGGATAGTTTTTCTGCTGTGGATTATGAGCTTTTTAACCTCCTGGCAGGTCAGGCAGCCACTGCCATATTTGCTTCAAAGCTCTATTCCCAGTCCGAAAGAAAACTTTCCACCATCCAGAGTTTTCTGGATTTGCTAACCACTACCCCATGAGGTCTATATGGAAATAGAAGGGTTAACTTTTCTTGTAGTAGAAGATTCCCCCACAATGAGGCAGCTTATTTCCTTTTCTTTAAAAAGGTTTAAGGGTTGTAAAATAGTTGAAGCAGTGGACGGTGTGGATGCGCTTAAAAAACTTGCCTCTGAAAAGATAGATATGATTCTAACGGATATAAATATGCCTGTAATGGATGGGCTAAAACTGGTTTCCCTTATAAGGCAGAACCCTGAACTTAAAAATCTTCCTATAATAATTATCACCACAGAAGGGGCTGAAGAGGACAGGCAAAGAGGGTTGGCATTGGGTGCCAATTCCTATATTGCAAAGCCCATTCAGTCCTCTCATTTGATAAAGACGATTCAGGAACTCTTAGAGAAAAAATAAGGAAAAAGGTGTTATGAAGAGTTATGATTTTAAATCCATAGAGGAAAAGTGGCAAAAAGTATGGAATGAAAAAAAAGTTGCCAGAGTGGAAGGGAAAAATAGCTCTGGAAAGTTTTATATGCTTATGATGTTTCCCTATCCTTCAGGTAAACTCCATGTGGGGCATGGAAGAAATTATATCTTAGGGGATGCTGTTTATAGATATCTAAGGATGAGAGGATTGAAACCTTTAAATCCTATGGGATGGGATTCCTTTGGGCTTCCTGCTGAAAATGCTGCCATAAAAAAGGGAGTTCATCCCAGGAAATGGACACTGGAAAATATAAAGGAAATGAAAAGTCAGTTTTCCCGATGGGGAGTCCTTTATGACTGGGACAGGGAAATTTTAACCTGTGATCCTTCCTATTATAAATGGAACCAATGGTTTTTTTTGAAGATGTATGAAAAAGGGCTTGCTTATAAGGCAAAGGCAAATGCCAACTGGTGCCCTGGTTGCAGAACCGTCCTTGCCAATGAACAAGTGGTGAATGGTGTATGTGAAAGATGTTCCACCCCCGTGGAAGGAAGGCTTCTGGAACAATGGTTTTTAAGGATAACAAACTATGCAGAAAGATTACTGGAAGGACTTGATAAATTAAAACAATGGCCTGAAAGGGTAATCACCCTTCAGAGAAACTGGATTGGTAAATCTGAAGGAGCAGATATTATATTTGAAATTCCTCATCTGGGTAAAAAAATTGAGGTTTTTACCACAAGGCCTGATACTCTTTTTGGTGCTACCTTCCTTGCCTTATCTCCAGACCATCCTCTTTCAGAAGAAATAGTTGAAAAGGATAAATTTTCTGAACTTAAAAATTTGAGGATGAAAAAAGGGGACACCTACGAAAAAATGGGAATAAAGGCAAAATACACTGCCATCCATCCCTTGACAGGGAAAGAAATACCCATCTGGATTGCAAATTTTGTTTTAATGGAATATGGAACAGGAGCAATTATGTCTGTTCCTGCCCATGACCAGAGGGACTTTGAATTTGCTTCAAAATATGGAATTGAAATAATTGAAGTAATCCATAAAGATGGCGGATTTAATGGAACCTGTGCTTATGATGGAGAGGGAATTTTAATAAATTCTTCCCAGTTTAATGGAATGGAAAGTGAAAGGGCAAAAAGGGCTATTGTGGAGAAACTGGAGAGGATGGGCAGAGGTAAAAAATCAATAAGATATAAATTGAGGGACTGGCTCATTTCAAGGCAGAGGTACTGGGGAACTCCCATACCCATAATTTATTGTGAAAAATGTGGAATTGTACCTGAAAGGGAAGAAAACCTTCCTGTGCTTCTTCCTATGGATATAGAGTTTAAAGGGCTTAAAGGAAATCCCTTGGAAACCTGCGAAGAGTTTGTAAATACCCTGTGCCCTAACTGTAAAGGGAAGGCAAAGCGGGAGACCGACACTATGGATACCTTTGTGGATTCTTCCTGGTATTTTTTAAGGTTCATAAATCCAAAAGAGGAAAAGGCGCCTTTTATATCAAAAGATGTCAATGAATTTCTTCCAGTGGATTTATATATTGGTGGAATTGAACATGCCATTCTTCACCTTCTCTATTCCAGATTTTTTACCCATGTCCTCTATGATTTGGGGCTTGTAAATTTTCAGGAACCCTTCCAGCAGCTTTTCACCCAAGGGATGATTTGCAAAATTTCTTCCATTACTGGAAAGCTGGAAAAGATGTCCAAGAGCAAGGGAAATGTAGTAGCTCCTGATGAAATTATTTCAAAATATGGTGCTGATACAGAACGCCTGTATACACTGTTTATAGGTCCACCTGAAAAAGATGCAGAATGGTCTGATCAGGGAGTTACGGGATGTTTTAGATTCCTAAAAAGGGTCTGGGATTTTGGAGAAAGGATTTCCTCTATGGAAAGGAAAGGTGAAAAGGTCAGGGATGAAAAGATTTTAAGGAAACTCCACCAGACAATTAAAAAGGTTACAGAGGACTATGAAAGATACCATTTCAATACTGCTGTGGCTTCCCTTATGGAATTTTTCAATTTTTTTGAAGAAAATGCCAAAAATGAAAACAGGGCATTTCTGGAAGAAGTTTTCGCAATTTTTATAAAACTTTTATATCCAATGGCTCCCCATATATGCGAGGAACTTAACCAGAAGATTTCAGAAAGCGAAATGATGCTTCTGGAAAAGGCCTGGCCCTGCTATGATCCCCAACTGGCAAAGGAGGAAATGGTTGTTGTGGTAATTCAAATTAATGGGAAATTAAGAGGGCAGGTCAAAGTTCCTGAAAATTCCCCGGAGGATTATGTGGTGGAGCTGGCACTTAAGGAAGAAAATATAAAAAATCATTTGGCAGGGAAGGAAATAAAAAAGAAGATTTATGTTAAAAATAAAATTCTCAATTTTGTCCTTTAGTTTCTTGATTTATTCCTGTGGATATCATCTTGTGGGGACTTCCTCTTCCCTTCCGGAAAATATAAAAAGTATTTATATACCTACCTTTAAAAATAATACCTCTCAACCAGAAGTGGAAGAAAGATTAACCGATGCAGTGGCAAAGGAAATTTCCCAAAGGGGAGTTTTGAAACTTGCCAAGAATATGGAAGAGGCAGATGGAGTACTTTTAGGAGAGATAAATCAATTTGACCTCGTGCCTGTAAATTTGGATAAGGATGGAAGAGCCCTGGAGTATCAAATTGTTGTAGGACTAAAAGTTTCCTTGAAAAGCCCTGATGAGGAAAAAATTTACTTTGAAAATGATTCTTTCAGGTTTTACGAAAGGTATCCCATTGATATAACATCCACAGACTATTTTGATAAATTATATGAAGTGGTGGACGATATGTCCCAGAAATTT
>JBBFMJ010000102.1:0-1141 GCA_037478515.1 Thermoanaerobaculia bacterium | reverse complement strand
TTTGCAGAAAGTTTAATTACAACCCTTATGGAAGGATTTTGAGCCAGAGAAAGGATTTGAAAATTAAAAAATTTGAGAAAATTTATTTATTAAAGCTTCAAAATTTACCATTATTGATAAAAAATCACCTCTAAAATTTAAAATTTCAACTCCTTTTGTGTTCTGTTTCAATTCGTATTTTGATAACCAGTAACCTGTTATTTCTATTTTATTTATATTTTCCAAGTTTGAAATATCAAAAATTAATAAACCATTGGGACTATCTGTTATTATATAATTTTTAAAAATATCCACTCTCCAAAAATAATTATCTTCCATTTCGTAATCAAACAATAGAAAAGGGCTTAAAGGGTTTGATATATCAATAAAATGCATTTTATACCAGTCAGGAAATATTAAAATGTTATCCTTGAAGTCCACAACTGAAATCATACCAATTCCATATTTGTCTCCCCAGATGTCGCTTTCCCAGCTTGAAAGAAAATAAGGACTTGAGGGATCTGAAATATCATACAGATAAATAGCTTTATCTCCTGATAATAAAACCATATTTTTATAAAAAGTTACAGAATATATTTTCTCATTTGTATTAATCTGGCTTAAAATACTTGGCAGGAGGGGATTTTGGAAGTCAAATAGTGTTACCCTGTAATTTTTATGCGTAAATATGCCAATTTCTTCCCCAAAATACATATCCAAAAGATCTGGAAAATAAAAAGAAGATAAATAATTTATGTCTTTTGGATTTAATATGTCAAATACCAGGACCTCGTCATTTTTTTTGATATAACAATAATTTCCCTTTACATTTAGCTTTTCTGCATTTACAACCTGATAACTATCCAGGATTTTAAAATTTTCTTTCCGAGATATGTCCATTATTAAGAATTCTCTGTTTGTTAAAATAAATGCAAGATTTTCTTTAATTTTAAAATCAATTATGGTTTCTGGATATTTACTTAAATTTTTTAAAAATATTCCTCCAAAATTTTTTGCTTCAAGTACAAAGGGCTCTTCTTGATAAAATGAAATAAAAATTAAATTATTATAAATCATGATATTTAATAAAGTAGTATAGAATTCTGTTTGCTGGAAAAAGCAGAAAAGCCCTGTTTTCTTTGGATTTTGAATCTCTGAAATA
>JBBFMJ010000101.1:0-6527 GCA_037478515.1 Thermoanaerobaculia bacterium | reverse complement strand
CTTTTCCATAACCAAGGATTATTACCTTTTTTGCATTCTTCAGGATCGCTGTTATTTTGGAAAAGCCAGATATGAACTCTTTAAATTATCAATAAAATTAAAAGAGGAACTATCTTGAAATTTGAAGAACTCTGCGCTCTAATTGAACTGGTATCCAAAAAAGGAATTCCTCTGGTGGAAATTGAAAAGGAAGGTTTTAAAATTAAAATTCAGGGAACCTATCCGCAGGGAGTTCAGGTTATGCAGGAAGTGGTTCAAAAACAAAATCCAGCTCCCCAGCCACTTATCATAGAAAAAAAAGAAGAAAAAGTAGAAGAAGGACTTCACATAATATATTCCCCCATGGTTGGAACTTTTTATAGAGCTCCTTCCCCTCATTCAGAGCCCTTTGTAAAAGTAGGAGATAAGATAAAAAAGGGTCAGGTTTTGTGCATAATTGAAGCAATGAAACTGATGAATGAAATTGAATCAGATGTAGATGGTGAAATTGTGGAAATCTATGCTCAGAATGCTCAGTCCGTGGAATTTGGAGCCAAACTTTTTGGAATAAAGACTTTCTGAAATTGTTTAAAAAAGTTTTAATTGCCAACAGAGGCGAAATAGCCATTAGAATAATTAACGCATTAAAGGAATTGGGAATTAAAAGTGTTGCTGTCTATTCTGAGGCAGACAGGGATTGTCTTCATACTCAAATGGCTGATGAGGCAATCTGCATAGGTCCTCCCCATCCCATGCAATCCTATTTAAATATCACTTCCATTCTATCTGCTGCAGAGGTTACCGGTGCAGAAGCCATCCATCCAGGTTATGGGTTTTTGGCAGAAAATCCAAAATTTGCTGAAATTTGTCAAGAATGTGGCCTTGTCTTTATTGGTCCCAGTGCAGAAATGATGGAAAAGTTGGGGGATAAAATCTCTGCAAGAAAAATTGCCACTCAGGCTTCGGTACCCATCCTTCAGGGAACCCTGGATCCCATTTCAGATTTAAAAGAAGCCATAAAAATTGCAAAGAAGATAAAATTTCCAGTAATATTGAAGGCAGCAGCAGGCGGAGGTGGGAGGGGGATGAGAATAGTAACCTCTGAAGAGGACTTTGAAAATGTTTTTCTCTCAGCTTCCTCAGAAGCAGAAAAAGCCTTTGGGGATGGAAGGCTTTATCTGGAAAAATATCTGGAAGAGCCAAGACATGTGGAAATTCAAATCCTTGCTGATACTCATAAAAATATTATATGTTTTCCTGAGAGGGATTGCTCCATTCAGAGGAGACATCAAAAACTCATTGAAGAATCCCCTTCACCAGCGGTTACTCCTTCCATAAGGAAAAAACTAATGGATTGTGCTGAAAAGCTAATAAAAAAGGTTGGCTATACCGGGGCTGCCACCGTGGAGTTTTTACTGGATGAAGATGGAAATTTCTATTTTATGGAAGTCAACACCAGAATACAGGTAGAACATCCTGTAACTGAAATTATTACTTCTACAGATATAGTAAAAAATCAAATTTTAATTGCCCAAGGAGAAAATATTTCCTATCTTAAGAAAAAAACTGATTTCCACGGGCATTCCATAGAATTTAGAGTAAATGCTGAAGACCCCCAAAAATTCATTCCTTCTGTGGGCAAAATAGAAACATTAAGGTTTCCCTGTGGAATTGGAGTAAGATTGGATACTCATATTTATCAGGGTTACAATATCCCGCCTTTCTATGATTCTCTTCTGGCAAAACTAATTGTCTGGGGAGAAAACAGAAAAGAGGCAATTTCAAGAAGCAGGCGAGCCCTTTCAAGTTTTATTATTGAAGGAGTAAAAACTTCCATTCCCTTGTATTTAAAAATCCTTGAAGATGAGTCCTTTGTAAATGGTGCCTTTTCCACAAGATATCTGGAAAGACATATCTTTTTCTAAACTATATCCCATCGTAAGTTTAAAAGATATAAAAATAGTCCCAAAACTTTTTGGGCTAGGTATTGAATGGGTTCAAATTAGAGAAAAAGAATTAAATTTGGAAGAGCATTTAGATGATCTAAAAAAACTGACAAAAATGGCTTCTGAAAAGGGTTTTAAGGTTATAATAAATGACTATGTGGAGGTGGCAAAAATTATAGAGGCACAGGGAGTTCATCTGGGGCAGGAGGACCTATCTCCAGAGGTGGCAAGGAAATTATTAGGTGAAGGAAAAATAATTGGGCTTTCCACTTACAGCAGGGAAGAAATAGAAGAAGGGATAAATAATCCTTTTGTAGATTACATTGCCATAGGTCCAATTTTTGCCACTCCTTTTAAAGAAAGGGAACCCTTAGGACTTGAGATATTGAAGAAATATGTAAATAGAGGTAAAAAAATAGTTGCAATAGGTGGTATTGGGGAAGAAAATATCCTAAAAGTTTTAAAAACAGGGGTAGACAGGGTCGCTTTTATAAGGTTTTTAGATAAAATAATTGAAAAATGAACCCGTCTTTTCCTTTAAGATTTTTTATAGTGGGATTTATTGGAGCTGGAAAGACCACCCTTGGTAAAAATTTATCCCTTTCCATTAATTACAGATTTTTAGACACTGATAGAGAAATTGAAAAAAGGGAAGGACTTGAAATAAAAGATTTAATTTACCAGAAAGGGGAAGAAGAATTCAGGCGTATAGAATGGGAATATATAAAATCCTTGAAAGGGGAAGAAAAAATTGTGGTTGCCCTTTCCTCAGGAGCAGGCGCAAGCAAAAGCATAATGGATTTTATTAAAGAAATAGGGCTGGTGCTTCATTTAGATATCCCCTGGGAAGTAATTGCCAGAAGGCTTGGTGAAAAAAAAGAACTGATACCCCCTAATTTGAAAATTGAAGATTTATACTCAATTTATCTACAGAGAAATAGGGTTTATAAAAAGGCACACATTGTGGTAAACTTTAAGGAATATGAAAGTATGGAAGAGACCATTTTGAGGGTAAAAAGAATGGTAAAGGTTTATTTTAATGAGATATCTTATAATTTCTGATATACACGGTAATCTCCAGGCTTTAAATGCTCTTCTGGAAGCTACCAGGAAAAAAAAGTTTCAAAAAATTCTTCTTTTGGGAGATCTGGTTGGATACGGGGCAAATCCAAATGAAGTGATAGAAACCATTAGAGAGGATAAAAGGATTTTAAAAATCGTAAGGGGAAACCACGACAGGGTGGTTCTGGAGGAAGGGACTGAAAACACCTTCAACCTTCCTGCTATGGCTGCTATTTTATGGACAAGAAAAAACTTAAAGGAAGAAAATTTAAATTTTCTAAAGACCTTAAGCCCTGGTCCTGTAAAAATTGAAAATTTCCTGATATGTCATGGCTCTCCCATTGATGAGGATTTGTACATTTTAAGCAGTTATGAGGCATATGAAAGTTTTATGAAAACCAAGGAAAAAATTATATTTTTTGGACATAGCCACATTCCTTCCGTTTTTATTTTTGAAAAAAGCAAAATTTCAGGCTATTTAATGAAGGGAGATTATCTACATTTAAATCTTCAAAAAAATTTAAGGTATCTTATAAATCCAGGTTCTGTTGGGCAGCCCAGGGATGGAAACCCAAAGCTTTCCTTTATAATTTTTGATTCAAAGAAATATTCCTTAACTCTCTATAGAATTCCCTATGATTTTAAAATGGCTATGAAATCCATAATGGAAGCAGGTCTTCCAATTCATTTAGCCTCAAGGCTGGAAAGGGGGCTTTGATGGGAAAAGTGCTTATTACCTTTCCAATTTTTTCAAATTATCTTGATGAATTGAAAAAAAAGCATTATGTAGAAATTTTGCCCTATGCTAAGCCATTGGGAGAAGATTTTTTTTTGGAAAGGGTGGAAGGTTTTGATGCTTTAATAATTCTCCTTTCTCAAAAAATAACAAAAAGGGTTATAGATAAGGGAAAAAATTTAAAGATAATTGCAAATTATGCCGTGGGTTACGATAACATAGATGTGGAGCATGCTTCAAAAAAAGGAATATATGTAACAAATACTCCTGATGTTTTAACAGAAGCCACAGCCAATTTAACCTGGGCACTCATACTTGCCTGCACCAGAAGAATTGTGGAAAGCGACAGGTTTACAAGGGAAGGAAAATTTGAGGGCTGGAAACCAGATCTATTTTTAGGTATGGATCTGGAAGGAAAAAAAATGGGTATTTTGGGACTTGGAAGAATTGGGTATTCTGTGGCAAAAAAGGCAATTTGTTTTGGTATGGAAGTTTTTTACTGGGATATAAAAAAGAAAAAAGTGGAAGAAAATATAAAATATTGCAAGCTGGAAGAAATTTTAAAAATTTCAGATATAATTTCAATCCATTTGCCTTTGACGAAAAAAACTTATCATTTACTGGACAGGAAAAAGTTTGATTTAATAAAGAAAGGTGCTTATATAATAAACACTGCAAGGGGTGAGATAGTTGAGGAAGGGGCTTTAATAGATGCTTTAAAAAGTGGAAAAATTGCTGGAGCTGGGCTGGATGTTTATGAAGGAGAGCCAAATATAAATAAAGAATTTTTTAAATTAAAAAATGTTGTCCTCACTCCCCATATTGGCTCTGCTACACTGGAGGCCAGGACAAAGATGGCAGACCTGGCAATTTTGAATGTACTAAATGTTCTTGGAGGAAAGGAGCCCCTGACAAAAATTACCCCTTGAATTTGCTTGTATTTTATGCTAATATCTTTTGAAAAAATTTAAAAAGGAGGTTTTATGAAGTTATTTCGTTTATTTTGTCTTTTTCTACTTTTAAGTGGAGTAGTGCTTGCCACAAACCCTGGAAAGGATTTATTTATCCCAGCAGGGGCAAGGGCAACTGGTGCCTTTGGGACTTTTTGGCAGACAGATTTGAGAATTTTTAACACTGAAAATTCATCCTGCAGTGTAACCATTTACTATCTTCCAAGGGCAACCTTTGCTTCCCATGCCACTTCCACTGTGGTCAATTTGAGTGCCCATGAAATCAGGGTCTATGAAAATGTTTTAGAGAATCTTTTTGGTATTACAGACAACACCGCTGGTGGTTTCAGACTGACATCCAGCTGCAACATTATGGCAGAATCCAGAACCTGGACCCCAGGTGCAGTGGGAACCTATGGCCAGAGAATTCCTGGAATTCCAAAAGATCATGAAATCAGAGCAGGCGAGACATCCAATGTGCTTTATATTGACAATGTTCCTGATTTCAGAACCAACTTTGGAATGATTGAAACCTCTGGAAATGGCTCCACTGTTGCATTGCATCTCTATGATGGCACAGGTAATCATGTGGGACAGCAGGATGTAACCCTTGGTGCCTATGAAATGAAACAAATTGATGGAATCCTTGCCACCTTTGGTGCTTCTGGCTCCAATTACAGAGTTGCTCTTCAGGTCAATTCTGGTTCAGTAATTCCCTATGCTTCTCAGGTGGACAACAATTCTGGAGACCCAATTTACATTGATGGCTCCGTTGCAAGATGTCAGGGTGGAAATGGTGGTGGAGAAGTTGTATGTGGTGATGGAAAATATTATGGTTATCTGGTTCAGACAAACAATGGCGACTGGGAAGGTTTTATAAATGCTCCTTTAAATGTAACCATTGACAACTGGAACATAATTGGCTGGGATGAAGATGATATGGGTGTTGTTTATATAACTCCTGCAAATTATGTAATTTTGCTGGGCTATGGTGGAACCTTTGATACACCCATTCCCATTTCAGATGGCCAGCCCTTCAACATTTCCTATACCCTTGAATATCAAGACAGCAATGGAAAGAAGGTTTTAACTGCTGATTTTGTAAATGATGGAGTATTGAATTGCAATTATCTGACTGGCTCATTGACTGGTACGATAAAAGCCCTGGATCCTCAATATAAGGACTACGCTGGAAAATATTACTGGAATTACGAAGGCGGAATTCAATAGGGTATTAAATTAAAATCAACAAAAAAAGCCCCCTTTTTAAGGGGGCTTTTTTATTTTATATTTTTTAATTTTTTAAGTTCAAAATAGTCCTTTATCTTTAAATCTTTATGTGAATTAAGGATGATTTTTTTACCCTTATATTCAAATAGGGCTCCTTTAAATTTTTCTCTTTCTTCAGTCCTTTCAACCTTTATAATTTTTATCCCTTCTGAAATTTCTTCTTCCTTTAAATCTATTTCTTTCAGGAAAGCAAATTCCACTATCTCTTCCCTGCTTTCTACTCCCACAGGCAAGGACTGAGGGCTACTCATTAAAGGGTGGGGATTAAAACCAGAAGAAAAACTTAATGGGTAACCCTTCATTAAAAGGAAACTGCTTATAAAATTTAAGTAATTTACATAGGAAAGGAATTTGGCTTTACCTTCTTTTGTAATATAAAATCTATAGTAATACTTTCCTTTTTTTTCTTCTTTCTCCCCCCTTGGATATTCAAATTTAATCTCTTCCTTCTTTCTTTCCACTGGACAATTTTCCATACAAAGGGCACAACCCTTATGACAGGAAATTGTTGTTTTCCCTTCCTTTGCCTTTTCAAATTCCTCCTCAAAAAAATCCTTATTTGTT
>JBBFMJ010000100.1:0-6530 GCA_037478515.1 Thermoanaerobaculia bacterium | reverse complement strand
ATAATTTAGATGCTGAACCCAATTATAGTGCTCTTTTAGATATTGAAAAAATAAAAATTTCCAAAGAAGAAGTAGAAAAGTTTGCAAAGGAAGGGGGGCTTAAATGAAAAAGTTTTTAGTTTTTCTTTCCCTTTTTTGTGCCTTCTCTTTTGCTCAGGACTGGGGGAAAATTGGAAATATTTTTAAGGGTATGAGCAGGGACTTTACTGAAGAAGAAGAAAAAGAAATAGGAAAGGAAATTGCAGCAAAACTTTTGGGAATTTATAAACTTTATAAAGATGATGACTTGACTCGTTATATAAATTTAGTGGGAAATTATGTAGCTTTATACTCTGACCAGCCTAAAAGAGAATATATTTTTGCTGTACTGGACACTGATACAATAAATGCTTACTCCTGCCCTGGAGGTTATATTTTTGTAACCAAAGGCCTTCTGGGGGTGGTTTCTTCTGAGGCAGAACTGGCAGTAATCCTTTCCCATGAAATAGCCCATATAACGGAAAAACATATTTTAAAAGAAATAAAAAGAGCAAATATTTTATCCGATGGAACAGAAATACTGGCAGACAGGGCTGTTGGGGGAAAAGGAATAGGTAAGGATCTGGCAAAAAAACTCTCTCAAAAGGCAATGGAAACCCTTTTAACCAAAGGTCTTGCGAAAAAGGATGAATATGAAGCCGACAGCAAGGGCTTTGAATTTGCCTGCAGGGCTGGTTATAATTCCAAGGTGTATGAGGATTTTTTGAAAAAACTGGATTCCCTTACCAAGTCCCCTGGAATGGCAGTCCTTGTTAAGACCCATCCAACCCCAGAAAACAGATTAAAAGAACTTAAAGGTAAAAATTGTACATCTCAAATAGTTTTAACTGAAAGATATAAAGAAAGGATAAAATGATGAAAAAATTTTTCTCTCTGTTTTTAATCCTGGTTTCAACTCTAATCTATGCTCAAAATGTCCTGGTCATAACCCTGGACACCACAAGACAGGACTCTCTATCCTGTTATGGGCAGAAAGATATAAGGACTGAAAATCTTGACAAGCTCTCAGAAAGTTCCTACTTATTTTTAAATGCATTCAGTCCTGTCCCCCAGACCCTCCCTGCCCATTGCACCATTTTTACAGGAAAATATCCCTATGATCATAAAGTAAGGGATAATTTGATCAATTATCTTCCAGAAGAGGCAGTTACCCTTGCTGAAATCTTAAAAGAAAAGGGATATTCCACAGGAGCAGTGGTCTCTGCTGTAATTTTAAACCATCGCTTTGGCTTGAAACAGGGTTTTGATTTTTATGAAGACAAACAGGATAAAAAAACCTCGGAGACAAGGGCAAAGGAAACAACCCAGAGAGCCCTTTCCCTTCTGGAAAAATTAAAAGAACCCTATTTTTTATGGGTTCATTATTATGATCCACACCATCCATACAAGCCCCCCGAAGGGATGAAAGCCCCTTCAGATTACCTGGGTGAAGTGCTTTATATGGATAAAAACTTAAAACCTCTTCTGGATAAAATTAATCTTTCAAATACCCTGATAGTAGTGGCAGGAGACCATGGTGAATCCTTGGGAGACCACAATGAAGCAGAACATGGAGTTCTCTTATATAATCCAGCAGTAAAAATCCCCCTCCTCCTACACCTGCCAGGGCAGGATAAAAAGGTTAAGTTAAATGAAAATGTTTCCCTGGCATCAATTTTTCCTACAATTCTGGAATACTTAAAAATTGATTTTAAAAAAGATGAATTTTCCCCTTCTCTATTAAAAGCAAAAGATATACCCATTTATCTTGAAACCTATTTCCCCTTTTTCAGCTTCAAATGGTCTCCCTTGAGAGGAATTATTAAAGGAAATTATAAACTGATCATCTCAACAAAAGAAGAAGAACTTTATGATTTATCAAAAGATGAGAAAGAGATGAAAAATCTAATTAAGAGTAAAACAAAAATTGCAGAAAATTTAAGAGAAGAATTCTACAAACTGACACCTGAAAGGGAATTTATGCCCCTTCAAAGCAAAGGACACTCGGTCCCCGATGAACTTAAAAAACAACTTCAGGCACTGGGATATATAGATGGTTCTGCTATGGACCCAAGAGAAATAAACAGTGCCCTTCCAAACCCAAGGGATCTGGCAGATATGGTATTCTTCCTTACTCACGAAGCCAGGGCACTGTTGAATAAAAAAGATGCTGATTCTGTAATAAAGAAAGTCAAAGAAATTTTAAAGAGGGATCCAAACAATTTCCAGGCAATGGGTTTTGCTGGGGAAGCATACTGGCTTAAAGAGGACTATAAAAGAGCAAAGGAAATCTTTGAGCAGGCAATAAAGGTCTCTGATAAAAGTTATGACCTCCATGCAAAATTGGGATATACCTTATTTAAAATGGATGACCTGGAAGAGGCAAAGGAAGAATTTGAAAGAACCTTAAAATTGAATGAATACTTTGCTGATGTCTATGTTTATTATTCTGAAATGTACCTTTCAAAAAAGGATACCAAAAATGCCGAAATTCTGCTGGACAAGGCACTGAAAAAAGATATCTATCATCCCAGAATATACTACAATTTTGGGCTTATTAAAATGGATAAAAAGGATTACAGGGAAGCCTTTAAATATTTCGAGAAGGCATATGAAATGGACAGTAACTTCAAGGAAGCCATAGGGAATATGGCTTACTGTTTATATCAGACAGGGGAAAAGGAAAAATCCTTTATTCTCCTTAAAGAAGGTTTAAAGATTGATCCCAATGATTTTTCTATGCTAAAAGCTGCAATAACTGTAGCTCTGGATTTAAACAGGGTAAAGGAAGCAGAAGAATATATTAAAAAATTGATTGAACTTTATCCTGATTCAGAGGAAGCAAAGAGAATGAAACCTTTCTTTCAGAAGTAGTATTAAGTCAGTTAAACTGAAAAAATAATAAAAAAAGGGCGGGATAAAATCCCGCCCTTAAAATTATCCTTTTATGGAATTAGAACTCCACACGAAGTCCAATTTCGTAGGATCTTGGAGTCATCCAAGCAGTTGCCTGACCAAAACTTACAGGATAGCCATCGGGATAGAGGTCGGTATAAATTGTTCCACAGGAGCCATCGCCTGCACCCTCTTCATTGGGATCTGTGGACCACCATCTTCCACAGCGAGAAAGGACAAATTCATTATTGGTAAGGTTATTGATAGAAAGTATTGCCTTTGCAGTTACACCCTCTGCAATTTTGAAACCCTTGGAAACCTGGAAGTCAATCCACCAAATTGAATTCAAGCGATAGGAACCCCTCTTTTCAAGGAAGTAAGTTCCATAGGTTGGGGGTTCTGGATAACCTTCACCCTGGGAACCATATCTGTCTGTGTATTTTGTGTAAGGTCTTCCTGTTCTGAAGAAAGCATTAAAGCCCACAGAAAAATCATAGGGCAGGAAGAAATAACCATTGAGTTTTACATAATGTCTGTTGTCTAAGGAAGCATAACCATATCTATTAATATAGTGGATTGGAAGGTCAAAGTCAGTTCCTGCATTTTGGGTGTAACCAACACTTTCATATGCCTTGGAATAAGTATAATCCAGTTTTAAGTGGAACCAATCTTTGTATCTGGACTCCAGTTTTACAATGTAGCCATAATAGTACCTTAAAGCATAGGGGTTATTTCTCATATAGAAGAACTGGCAGAGGTCCCAGTAATAATCTGCCCAGGTATCTGGATCATCAATGTAGTCAATGGGATCTATGAAGTTTCCATTTTCATCATACCCACCGCAGGTGTCTTCCAATATATCCTTTGTTCTCTTTTGAACATAGGTAAGTTCAAGCCCTGTTCTGGGAAGGATTTCCCTTTCAATACCAATTGAATACTGGTCAGCATAGGTAGGTCTTAAATTTGGATCTGCCTTGTTTCCTGTAAGGGTAATATCCTGATAAAGCAGATATCCTTCTTCATCACAGGGACCAAAGATTTCACAGACCTCTTCAGGAGTCATACCAAAATACCAGGCAAAGAATTCAGCAGAATACCACAATGCATAATGCTGTTCTCCTGCTCTTAAAAATTCAGGAAGTGACAATGCAGAAGGATGCATAAACCTTCCATAATAACCCCTTAAAACGGTCTTTGCATCATTGAAGATATCCCAAGCAAAACCAATTCTTGCCTGCCATTTTTTGAAGTCAGCCACTTTTTGATCAGCATCATTCCAGTATTGAGCAACATCATACCTTACACCTGGTTTGAAAGTGAGGTTGGGAAGGATTCTCCATTCATCCTGCAGGTATAATGTCCACTGTTTTCCGGTGTATTCAAGCCTTGGGATTCTGTCGTAAACATACTTAAAATATGGGTTGGCTGTCCCATCTTCATCATAGTCCCAGTAGTAGTAAGATCTGTCTCCAGGTGTAAAGGAATACCAACCAAATAAAACATCATGATATTCACCACCAAATTTGAAGGTATGGTCTCCAACTAAATTATTTTTAAAATAGGTTAAAGAAAAGAGACCTTCTTTTCTGTCTCTGTCAGAGTATTGAGCATTTGGATAATTTCCCCAGGAATAGCCAGTCCCTATATCATAGTAGCTCGGGCTGTCCAGGTCACCTGTTTCAGGATAAGCATCCAGGTACTGGTTGTTTATACCAATTTTAAAAGTGAAGAGCAAGTTATTGGAAAAGATTCTGGAGTAGTCCAGCTGATAGATATCTCCACCCTGATCCTGTCTGTAGGTTGCTTCATAGGCATTTAAAATATCTGCATTAACACTGTGGATGGCTGCTGGATCTGCTGAGTATTTTCCAATCAATGTATCATTTGGAGAAATCTGCCAGGTCACCTTTCCCATATAGTTTTGACCATCCCATTTGTAGGAATAGTCAACACCAGCTGGGGTGATTTCTGACTGTTCGTCTTGAATGGAAAAGAAGAACCACACCTTGTCTTTCATAATAGGACCACCCAGAGAAAAAGCAGGGTTGTAGAACCATGTATCATCTCTTTCGGGGTCATAGGGATCCCATGGTGGATATTTGTCAGAGCCTTCATAAAATTTTTCATTGGAATAACGGATGTCAAAAGCACCATCAAAGGTATTGCCACCGGATTTTGTAACCACATTTACAATACCACCTGTTGCCTGCCCGTATTCTGCTTCAAAACCACCTGTCTGGAATGAAATTTCCTGAATGGCATCAAAATTAAAGTTTGTACCAAAGGTGGCAGTTACCGGGTCAGTTGTGGAAAGTCCATCAATGAGGTAATTGTTTTCTCCCAGTGTAGAACCTAAAACAGAAGGATTGGCACCACCTGCAACTCCCCCAGTCTGGGCAAGGACACTTTGATAGGATCTTCCACCAGAACCAATGGCTGTTTCCTGAAGGTAAGTGGAATCAAAGACATCCCCAGTGTTTGTTTGTGTAGGATCCACCACTGGTGCCTGGCCAATGACCACAATTTCTTCTTTAAACTGCTCTGATGGTTGCATCTTTACAATGAGTTTTGTGGTCTTGTCCAGAGATACTTTAATTTTTTCAAACTTCATAGGTTGCCAGCCCTCTATCTGACAACTTACGGTGTATTCACCGGGTTTGAGCTGGATGAAGAGTGCTTCACCTTTTTCGTTGGAAAGCTGGGTTCTGGTTCCACCAATGAGTGCTGGAGATTCAATTACTACCGATGCACCAGGAAGAGGTTGGTCATTTTCATCTAACACTACCACAAGCATCTGTCCATATTCCACAATAGCAAGGGCAAAAGCACTTAGTAAGAGTAAAAACAAACTTAGAAAAAACTTCTTCATATAACCTCCTTTAATTTATTTTTAAGATTAAAAACTCAAAAAAATCCTACTACAACTTCTCCTTACTTCACCTCCTTTCTCAAAAAAATATGCAATATCAATGCCAGATTTAGAATTATATCAAAATTTAAAAGTATTTTAAAATTATTTAAAATTTTAAACATCCTGTTTATTTTTTTAAAAACTGAAGCGAACCACAAACCAGCACTTAACTTTTACCCCTTCCTTTAGGGCTGGTTGAAACTTCCACTTTTTAACAGCATCTATAGAGGCTTTGTCAAATCCTATGTTTGAAGGAGGATTTACGGAGAGAACTTCCACATTTTCCACCTCTCCCTTATGGTTGACCAGCACCTTTAAAGTCACCTTGGCTGAAGCTTTTTTTACCTTTGCAAGGGGTGGGGGCTCTGGCTGGGGTTGTTCTATGGGCACTGGTGCAACATCCACCTGATCCATGGGTACCAGATCCCCTTCCTTGACAGAGGGCTTTTTAATTTCCTGAGGAGGAGGTGCTATTTCCTGAGGTTTCTGTTCCTCTTTTATTTCTGTTTGTGGTTTTTCTTCTTTAGCAGGCGGAGGAGAAACTTCTTCCTTTTTTGGTTCCTCAGGGGACTTCTGAGCTTGAGTTTCATCTTTTTTTTGAGCCGGAACATCCGGAGGTTTAACCTGTTCCATTTCCTTTTTTTTCTGTTCCATTTCCTTTAATTTTTCCTCAGTTTTCCTCTGTTCTTCCTTTTTCTTTTCAATC